>NZ_JBFUFP010000901.1:0-2287 GCF_056403375.1 Rhizobacter sp. P2_H2 | reverse complement strand
CCGCCAGCCCGGTCGAGCTGAACACGCGGCGCACCATCTTCAGCCCGGTCGGCTGCGTGCCGGCCGACGCGACCTGCGTCAMCTCCAGCGGCACCAGCGCCTGCGCGCGCAGCTGCGCGCGCGCGGCCTTCGCGTTGTCGGCTTCCAGCAGGCCGCTGTTGGTCTTGCCGGCGGCGTCGATCGCCTCGAACTTGTAGGCGGGCATGGTTGCTAGTCTTTCGTGACGCGCATGACCTCTTCGAGCGAGGTCACGCCTTCACGCACCAGGCGTTCGCCGTCCTCGCGCATCGAGCGCATGCCGCCGGCCTCGGCGGCGACGAACAGCTGCGATTCGGCCGCCCTGCTGTGGATCAGCGCGCTCACCTTGTCGTCGGCCACCATCAGCTCGTAGACGCCGGTGCGGCCCTTGTAGCCCGAGTTGCCGCATTCGCTGCAGCCCACCGGATGCCAGCGGCCCTTGGCGTCCTGCTTCTTGCAGTGCGGGCACAGCTTGCGCACCAGGCGCTGCGCGAGCACGCCCAGCAGGCTGGAGCTCAGCAGGAAGGGTTCGATGCCCATGTCGGTGAGCCGGGTCACTGCGCTCGGCGCGTCGTTGGTGTGCAGCGTGGCGAGCACCAGGTGACCCGTCAGCGAGGCCTGCACCGCGATCTGCGCGGTCTCGAAGTCGCGGATCTCGCCGATCATGATGACGTCCGGATCCTGCCGCAGGATCGCGCGCAGCGCCTTCGCGAAGGTCAGGTCGATCTTCGCGTTGACCTGCGTCTGGCCGATGCCGCCGAGGTCGTACTCGATCGGGTCTTCCACCGTCAGCACGTTGGTGGTCGCGGTGTCGACGCGGCCGAGCGACGCATACAGCGTCGTCGTCTTGCCCGAGCCGGTCGGGCCGGTCACCAGCACGATGCCGTGCGGCTGCTGCACCAGCGCATTGAAGCGCTGCAGCGTGTCGCCGCCCATGCCCAGGCCTTCGAGCGTGAACTTCGATTCACCCTTGTCGAGCAGCCGCAGCACCGCGCGTTCGCCGTGCGCCGACGGCAGCGTCGACACCCGCACGTCGACCGCGCGGCCGCCGATGCGCAGCGAGATGCGGCCGTCCTGCGGCAGCCGCTTCTCGGCGATGTCGAGCTCGGCCATGATCTTCAGCCGCGAGATCAGCGCCGCGTGCAGCGCCTTGTTCGGCTGCACCACCTCGCGCAGCGTGCCGTCCACGCGGAAGCGCACCGAGCTCGAGCGCTCGTAGGGCTCGATGTGGATGTCGCTCGCGCCGTCCTTCGCGGCCTGCGTCAGCAGCGCGTTCAGCATGCGGATGATCGGCGCGTCGTTCGAGGTTTCCAGCAGGTCCTCGATGGCCGGCAGGTCCTGCATCATGCGGCTCAGGTCGACCTTGCTCTCGACCTCGCCGATCACGACGGCCGCGCTCGATTCGGCACCGGCATAGGCGGCGGCGATGCGGTTGACCAGCGTCGAGGCCGGCTCGCGCTCCAGCGCGTCGATCGAGTACAGGCGCAGCACCTCGCTCAGCGCCGGCATCGACACGGTCTCGGGCGCCCACAGCACCAGGCGCTCGCCGTCGTCTTCCAGCAGCAGCGTGTGCGCCTTCGCGTAGGTGTAGGGCAGGGGGTGACGTGAGCCCATGGCTTATTGCCCCGGCTGGCTGGCGGCGGGATCGGGGGCCGAGGCACCCGACGCCGGTGCCGCCGCTGATGTCGGGAGAGCCGGGTTGCGGATCGGCTTCGGCGGCGGCGCGCTCAGCGCCTTCGACGAATCCTGCAGCGTGTTCAGCGGCGGCAGCACCGGCGATTCATTGATCGGCGTGATCCAGCTGTTGCGCGGCTGCTCGGCCTTCTGCTGCGCGCGGATGGTCTCGTAGCGGTCCAGCGAGACCGCGTTCGAGGTGGCCGCGTCGCGCATCACGATCGGGCGCAGGAACACCATCAGGTTGGTGCGCGTCTTCTGCCGGCTGGTGCTGCGGAACAGCGCGCCCAGCACCGGGATATCGCCGAGCAGCGGCACCTTGTTGTTGGTCTCGGTGAACCTGTCCTCGATCAGGCCGCCGAGCACGATGATCTCGCCGTCGTCGACGACCACCGTCGATTCGATCGAGCGCTTGTTCGTGGACGGGCCGGCGCTGGTGGTGCCRGGCGCGACCTTGTCGGACAGGCTCGACGATTCCTGGAAGATCGTCATGCGCACCGCGCCGTTCTCGCCGATCTGCGGCTTGATCTTCAGCGTGATGCCGACGTCCTTGCGCTCCACCGTCTGGAACGGGCTGGTGGTGGCGGTGCCGGTG
>NZ_JBFUFP010000900.1:0-2289 GCF_056403375.1 Rhizobacter sp. P2_H2 | reverse complement strand
CTGTCGGACCAGACGCTGCCGGTCTTCAGGTACAGCGTCGGCGTGTTGGCAGCGACGATGCGAAGCATGCTGCCCTCCGGTGCATTCGTCAGCGAGAGCACGGTGGCCGAGCGACCGCTCTCGCGCACCCGCACCGTGCCGTTGCCGGCAACGCCGGGAAATCGGGCCCGCACGAAGACATCCTCGGCGGGCGTGTTGTTGCCGTCGCGCAGGCGGCCCGCGGCAGTGGCCGCACCATTGGCGGTGCGCACGACGTACAGGCGCGAACCGCCGTTGTCGAAATAGGCACGCGCCGCATGGGCGACGAAGTTCAGTCGGTCGGCGCCGTTCGTCACGTCGCTGAGCCCGAGGTTCTGCAGGCTGCCGTAGATCCGCTCGAAGTCGGGCAGGCTGGTCACCATTTCCGGCGTGGCCAGGCGGCCTGTGGTGCTGCCGACCGGGCCGCGGCGCGTCGGCCCGACGAAGGCGGTGGTGCTGGTTCCCACGCCTTCGATCGACTTGGCGCGGAAGCTGGTTTCCTCGACGTATACGCCGGGTGCCAGGTATTCAGGCATGGTTCATCTCCTTTTGCATGAAGGTGGACGTCTGGAAGAACTGGCGTGCGGCCTTCATGGCAGTGCCAGAACGAGGAAAAGCGATTGCCTGCGGCCGGTCGCCAAGGTCACCGCCTGGGTGCTGCGCGGCAGGGCGGCTCGTTGGGACTCGACGACTTCGGGATCGATCTGCGGCAGCGCAAGGGGCGCGCGGCCGGAGCTCAGCTGCGCCGCGCTGATGCGGGTGCCGCCGCTGCCGGGAAACACGCCTTCGATCTGCGCGTTGATCTCGTTCACCGTCACCGCGGCCGGCGTTTCCGACCAGGTGGTGACCGGCACGCCGGGCACGGCCACCAGCGCTTCGCCACGCCAGTCGCTCAAGCCGCGCGCCAGCGTGTTGCCGCCGGAGGTGACGATCAGAAGGACGCCACCGAGCGCGTCGCCGCTGGTGCTGTCGCGCACCGCGACGCGCAGCACCGACCAATTGAGACCGACGGGCGCCGTGGCGGCCGGGTAGAGCGGCACCTCGATGGGACGGAACAACGAAGCGGGCGAGCCCGCATTGGCCGGTGCGGGATCGCGCGGCAGCGTGACGGCGACGCTGCGTGGCAGGTAACGGCCGCTCCGGTCGCCGACCAGCAGCGTGAAGGCGACGCTGCCGAGAACCGGCTGCACGGGCGCCGTCTCGAAGGCATCGGCATGCAACGCCAGCAAGGGGTGCTCGGCATGCGTGATGACGTACAGGCCGCTGCGGTTGCGCAGCAGCCTGGCACCGTCCATGCGCACGTCGAGCGGCGTGTCCACGCGGGTGCGCGTGGTGGCGTCGAGGAACTCGATCGCGCCGAGCACGCGGCGCTCGAGGCGATCGGTCTCGCGCATCAGCAGCGCACTCATCGCGCGATCCCCGCTTGCCAGGCCGGGCCGTACCCGAAGCGCGAAGCGACCACCGGGGCTGCGCCCTCGAAGACGTCGGGATCCAGCCGCACCAGGCGCACGACGTAGGAGACCGACAGGTGGTAAGGCGGCGTGAGCGCGTCCCAGATGCGCATCATGTCCTCGTTGGACAGCTCCGACGGGATGATCTGGATCACTTCGTCGGGCCCCCAGCCAGCCTCGGGCGACAGCGCCGAGGCGTCGAGCAGCGGGTGCTGGTACAGCTGGCGCATGGCCCAGGCCATCGGCAGCAGTTCGGCCTGGGGGGTGCCAGCCCAGGCGGTCAGGAGGAAATGCAGGTCCAGGCCCAGCGGCGGCTGCTGCTGTGGCGACATCGGTTGCGGGCGTTGCTGGCGCTGGTGCTCGTTGACGGTGACGCGGTATGGATACAGCGTCACGCGCGTGTCGTCTTCGATCGGGAGCGCCAGTTCGCCCGATGACACGAGCGCGAAGTCGCAGGTCGGCATGGCTTGTGCACCCACCGTGGCCGGATAGGTGTTGCGCAGGTAGGTCACGATCGAGTGCCCGACCGAATGGATGGCCTGGATGTTTGCCATGCTGCTTGCGCATTGCCGCGGGGGCTGTCTCCGTCGAGGCGTTGTCGGGCTGCCGGTCAAGGGGAACTCGACGGGGCGGGAGCGCGGTAGACCGCGCTTCCGTCCGGCAGCGTGTCGCGTTGCAGCCGGCCTTGCTGCACCAGCGCATCGAGCGCGAGTCGCAGGTCGGACCGAGGCACGTCCACGCCTATGTCGGGCAACCACCAGTCGTGGATGCCTTGTTCGGTGTCGGCGGCGGAGGGGTAGCGCGCGAGCCAGGCCTCTAT
>NZ_JBFUFP010000899.1:0-2290 GCF_056403375.1 Rhizobacter sp. P2_H2 | reverse complement strand
CTGCGCACCGACCTCGACGACTTCGCGGCCACCGAAGCCCACCTGCTGTTCCTCGCGGGCCACCAGAGCGCGACGGGCCGGGCCGACATCCCCACCGACTGCCCGCCGGACATGACGGCCCTGTGGGGCGCGATGAGCCGGGCAGCGCTGCCTGAGCTGCCCGCCGGCGAAGCCCAGCAGCTCGGCGATGCCCGCGCCGCCTGCATGGACGACCTGGAGCGCGGCCAGCACGTGCTGTTCGCGGGCATGCAGAAGCGCTCGGCGGCCTCGGTGATGGTGTCGATCGGGTCGCTGCTGATGCTCGCGATGACGGTGGTGACCGTGATCGTGCTGGCTCGCGTCGTCTGGGGTTTCGGCATCGGCCACATTCCGCTGCCGGCCCGGCCGCTCTCGACGCGCGCACTGCTGTTCCTGGGCTGGCTGGTGGGTGCCGCGTGGCTGTGGCAGTTCCACGCGCCACGGGCCGGCGCGCTGTTCTACAACATGCGCCAATGGTTCGGCGTGCTGGCCGGCCCGATCCTGCTGCCGGCGCTGGCGACGGTGTCGATCGCGTTGCGCCTGAAGGTGGCCGCGTTCTCGAACCGTAGCCTCACGGCCTGGGCGCGCACCGCGCTGCTGCGCCACGAGCGCCGGCGGCAGCTTGCGGCCAATCGCACGGGCGGGTGATCGCCATGCTGTTCAACTTCACGTTGCTGCCCCTCGAGACAATCAAGCCATGGGGCAGCGCAGGCATGCTGGATCTTCATTGGTTCGGGTTGACCGATGGTCACTACTGGATCGAAGTCGGAGCTTCCAAGCTGCTCGAGTACAGCCTCTCGGCGCAGGAGCCAGGGCTGTCACGCTTCTGCGAGTATCAGGTTGCACGGCTGTACGAAGATGTCGTGGAGATGGCAGCCCGCGCGCTCGAACCCGTCCCAGCAGACTTGATCCCGCACATTGCCGGCGAGGGCCGCAAGCGGACGCTGAAACGAATGTCGGCTTGGTGCGACAAGAACGCCGAGCGCGACGACAACGACGACTGGTCGACAGTCGACGCGGCATGTACCTGGATCGGCCAGCGCCAACTCGACACGGCCTACCTGTCGCCATCCGCGGACATCGTGTTGTGGTCGGACGAGTCGATGGTTCACATCGAATGGGATCACCGGGACAAGCTCATCGAAGGTTCCCCCGCCTGGTCCGCGCCGTTCGGCAGCTACAGCCTGACTCGTTCGGATTTCTTGGCAGAGTGCCTCTCGCTCCATGAGCGACTCATGACCGCGATGTCGGAGCGGGTCGAGCGTACGGTGTCGGGCGCGTTCTCACCCGAGGTTCACATCGATGCCGAAGGGCTGTTGCGGGAGCACGAGCAGCGGTGTCGCCTGTCCAAGCCGGACCTTGTTCGGCTGCCAGCATYGACCGATTGGCCGGCCGTTCGCCATGCGCTGGGACAGATCAGCGTTTGAGGGTGCCAAGACATCGTGCCCTACTACCGCGTCTTGCTCCATGGAACCCGGATTCAGGTTCCCGGCCCCGATGCCTCCGATCCGCCCATAGTCGGCTTCTACGCGACCCGCATCGTTCGCGGGGTGTCGGAACAGGATGCCGTTCAGCAGGCCAAGGCGCGTGTCAGCGCCGAATGGTCAACCCCGGCATACGCCGGAACCAACCTCGGTGACCTGCCCATGCTCGACGTCGAATGGGTCCGGCGGACCACATTCCTTGACAGCCTGATGTTTTCAAACAAGGGGCACGTGTTCTACGCCGCTGACGAAGACTTGCCGGACGAAGATTCCGAATCATGAACAACCTCCGCATCCACCACGAACCGCCGTCTCACGGATGGTTGCCGCTACGCCTTGCCGTCGGCAACAGGACCATCGAGATCGACGCGTCCGACGTTCCCAACAACCCGATTCAAGACCTGATCGAAGCGCTGGGCCGGGCGGCCTCCGGCTCGGAGGCTTGCGTTTGGTGGCACCTTGAACCCGACGGCTACTTCATGCACTTCAAGCCCATCGGGTCGACGGTGATGCTCGACCTGGAGTTCGCCCCCGACAGCGCGCGCAGCCAGGCGTCGTCCGTCCTCTCCCTGCTAGGAGATCCGGCGGAGGTCCTCCTGCCGTTCTGGCGCTTCATCCGAGCGTTCCAGTCGCACGCGTACAAGACACCGCACTGGCCCGAGGTCAACTACGACCAGCTCATCGTCCGGCGGAGGTCCTCCTGCCGTTCTGGCGCTTCATCCGAGCGTTCCAGTCGCACGCGTACAAGACACCGCACTGGCCCGAGGTCAACTACGACCAGCTCATCG
>NZ_JBFUFP010000898.1:0-2291 GCF_056403375.1 Rhizobacter sp. P2_H2 | reverse complement strand
CGCCCCCCGGGCGCCGACCGCACCAGCATGAGCCCCCAGCCCATTCCCTCACCCGCCGCGACGAGCGAAAGACCGAGTCAGAGGTTGCTCTCTTTTGTGATGAACCACTGGCCGTCAATCAACTGCCAGGTCACCGATTTGTTCACGACGTCGGAGTAGCCCGACGAGGTGTACGTCTGCTTGAAGCGGGTCTGCGCAACGCCAGGCCCGGTGGCCTGCACGTCGACGTTCTCCAGCTTCACGGTGAGTGGACCGGTCTTCGCCAGCATCGCCTGCCGGCGTGCCTTCCAGGCGTCGACCGAACCCTGCGCCGGCTTGAAGCCCGGTGCATAGAAGCTCAGATAGCGCGGCAGATCCTTGGCCTCCCAGGCCGCCGTCCACGCATTCAGGCGCGGCAGCGGCGAGCTGGCTGGTGCCACCACGGCCGGCAGCGTCGAGACGCCCCCCGCGATCGGCGTGGCCGGGCCGGTACCGGCGGCAGCACGCTTCGACAAGGCCTCGAAATCGATCGGCGGCGAGGTCACGGCATCGGCCGGGCAGCGCCCCGGCGCATCGCCATCGGCCGACCACCCGCTCGCGTCGTCCGGCGCCTCGGGCGCACCCTGGTCGCGCGCCAGCCCGAGCTGGGCGCTCAGCTGGTTCATCGACGCCYGCGTGCGCACGTAAGCCACGCCCAGGTCGTACTCGGCATTCGCATACGAACGCCGCGCGGTGTACAGCTCGTTCTCGGCGTTCAACAGGTCGAGCAGGCTGCGCTGGCCGATGTCGAACTGCTGGCGGTAGGCGTCGCGTGCCTTCTCGATCGCGATCGTGTTGCGGTCGAGATAACCCAGCTGGTCGACCAGCTTGCGGGTGTCGTTGTAGGCGATCTCCACCGTCTGGCGCACATCGCGGCAGACCTTGTCGCGCTGGTCCTCGGCCTGCGTCAGCAACCTGGTCTGCTGGCGCACGCGGGCCTGGTCGGAGCCACCGTTGAACAGATTCCAGTTCAGCACGATCTCGGCAGTGCTGTCGCGGCGCTGGTCCTGCACACCGTCGAAGTTACGGCCGGCACCGGCGCGCACGCGGGCCTCGACCTTCGGCTGGTAGGCGCTCTCGCGCACCGAGACCAGCGAGCGCGCCGAGCGCAGCGATTCGACGCTCGCGCTGATCGTCGGGCTGCGCCGGATCGCCTCGGCCGCCGCCTCGTTCGCGCTGGCCGGGATCGCCTGGCGCAGCGGCACGGGCAGCGGCATCACCGCCGGCGGCGCCTCGCCGACCACGCGCTGGTAGCGCGCCGACACATCATGCAGGTTCGACACCTCGGTCGACAGGTTGGATTCGGCCAGCGCCAGCCGCGCGCCGGCCTGCTCGAGGTCGACGCCCCGGCCGACTCCGGCACGCACGCGCGAGTTGATCTGGTTGAACGCGCTGCGGTGCTGCACGAAATTGTCTTCGGCCAGCGCCACCAGGCGGCGGTAGCGCAGCACGTCGTAGTAGGCGCGCGCGGCTTCGAGTGCGGTCTGCTCGGTGACGTCGACCACCTCGAAGTAGCGGGCCAGCCGCTCGTGGCCGAGACGGCTCACGTCCTTGCTGGTGCCCAGGCCATCCCACAGCAGCTGCGTCAGCGTCAGCGCCGCACCGCTGCGGCTGGTCGACTGGCTCTCGGGCGTGCGCGAATCGATGCTGTCGCGGTCACGGCCGACGTTGGCGCTCAGGTCGAGCCGGGGATAGAAGCCGCCGCGCGAGGCGTCGATCGCATCGGACGACGCGCGGTAGGCATTGAACCGGCCGGTGACTTCAGGGTTGGATGAGACGGCCTTCTGGGCGGCCGCCTTCAGGGCGTCGTTGCTCTGCGCGAGGGTGGGGCCGGTGCACAGCAGTGCGGCAGCGGCGGTGGAGAGCAAGCTCTTGGTCTTCAACTGCATCGTGATCCTGTCTCTGAGCGAACCCATCGGTAAACCCGATCGGAGTGTAGTGGCCGCGCTACAACTGCTCACCCGGGCGCATCGGGAGATCATCAAGGCGCCCACAGTATTTCACGCAATGGGTGCGCGGAGCGGTGTTTCTGCCACAACTCCTCACACACTGCCGGACTCTGGTGCGCCGGCGTGGGGACTCCTCAAGTCGCCGCGCACCATGACGACATCCTTACGTCGGGCCCCACCACATGGATGCACGTGCACGCTGAATCGAACCCCGACGTGATGTCCTGCCGCCGGCTGCGCCGCGGCATCGTCGCGTGGATGGTGGCGGTGGCGCTCGTGCTCGCCGGCGTGCCCTCGGGCGCCTGGGACGCCGACCGCATGCGC
>NZ_JBFUFP010000897.1:0-2291 GCF_056403375.1 Rhizobacter sp. P2_H2 | reverse complement strand
GCTGTAGGAGCCGTCCTCTTTTGCCCCCAGGTCCTGCTTGTGTGTGACTTCGCGGACTACGCTCGAAGCACCCAGGCAGTGTGGCCATGTCGGCTGCACCCACTCAGGAGTTGAACCATGGCCATCCACCCCTCCCAGTCACAAGACGACGGCAGCGAATCCACGGACGCGATCACCTTGCTGGAACAGGATCACGAAGACGTCAAGGACTTGTTCGACCAGTACGACGAGCTGGCGGAGAACGAGGGCTCGGAAAGCGACAGGCAAGCCCTTGCGCAGCAGATCTGCACCATGCTGACGGTGCACGCCACCATTGAAGAGGAGCTTTTCTACCCGGCCGCGCGCGAAGCGCTGAAGGAAGACGACCTGATCGACGAAGCCGTGGTCGAGCATGCCAGCGCCAAGGACTTGATCGCCCAGCTGGAATCGATGCAGGCTGGCGACGACCTGTACGACGCCAAGGTCAAGGTGCTCGGCGAACTCATCGACCACCATGTCGAGGAGGAGGAAGACGAGATGTTCCCGAAGATGCGCAATTCGGGCCTGGACCTGCAGGTGCTGGGTGTCGCGATGGCCAGCCGGAAGGAAGAACTGCTGGCGGAGGCTGCGGCGAGTTCGTCGGTGTGAGGGACGGAATGACGGCCGTCCTCAATCTGCGGTATGCCAAGCCATGCACTGGAGCCATCACAGCCCTCTCGCAGCGCGGGTTGCCCCTCGGCGATCTTGAGTCGTCGGTGATCGACGCTGAAAGCGTGGCCAATGCCGGCTCCGTCTTGCCTATCGCGCATTGGCGCGAGTGTCTGGCGGAAATAGTCCCAGAACGTGTACATCGGCTTGCCGGGATGGAGTCGCGCCACGGCGTCGGTCCAGCCCTGGTCGAGCAGCCGGCGGAAGGCGTCGCGGCTTTCGGGCTGCAGCAGCGCGTCCTTCAGCCAGGAGCGCGTGTTGTAGATGTCCGYCGCGTCGTCTGTCGGCACCACGTTGTAGTCGCCCGCGAGCAGCACCGGCTCCTTGCGGTTCGAGCGCCGCGCGCGGAAACGTGGCCTGCGCGGCCTTCAGCTCCTGCAGGCACACGACATCCGGTTGCTCCCGCTCGAGCCAGGCGAGCAGGGCTGCCAGGCGCCCGTTGATGCCGTTGATGTTGCAGGTCGCAATCTTCATCGCGTTCACCTCAAGGAGGGGCCGCCGCCGCGGCTTCGATGAACAGGCGCTTGATCACCGGGTACGCGGCGCGCACCTGGCCCYGCAGCGCGGTCGTGGCCGTGGCCGCCTCGGCGGCGCTGACGCCGGGTGCGAAGTCCAGCTCGGGCCAGTCGAAGCGGTGGCTCAGCGCGATGCCGGCGGCCGCGATCAGCAGGCCGAGCAGCGCGGCGGCGTCTTTTGCGAGCACGGTGTAGGTGGTCGGGTCCTTGCTGCGGTGCAGTGCCTCCAAGAACGGCGTCGTGCCGGTGGCCTGGACGAACTGCCGGTGATGCCGGCCACCGCGAACTTGGTAACCGCGATCGCCACGTTGGCGGCGATCGCAGCGTGGATCGCGAGCTTGGTCGCTGCCACCTGCCGCCCGCCTTCAGACGAACGATGTCGCGAGCATCGCGATGCTGGCGGCAGCCATCGCAAGCGTCGCGCCCCAGCCGAGCACGCGCCAGGGGCGGCCGAGCGGCATGGCACCGATCACGCGGGCATGGGTCGACGCGACCATCACGCCCACCATGATCGGCACCGCGATCACCGCGTTGACGACCGCCGACCAGTACAGCGCGCGCATCGGGTCGAAGCCGGCGACGCTGATGAACACCCCGACCACCATCGCGGCGGCCAGGATGCCGTAGAAGGCGCGGGCGAGGTGCAGCGGCTGATCCAGACCCTTGCGCACGCGTACGACGCTGGCCACCGCGTAGGCCGCCGAGCCGGCGAGCACCGGCAGCGCGAGCATGCCGGTGCCGACGATGCCGGCCGCGAACAGCACGAACGCGAAATTGCCGGCAATTGGCTTGAGCGCCATCGCCGCTTGCGTCGTCGTCTCGACGTGAGTGATGCCTTGTTGGTGCAAGGTGGCGGCGGCGGCAACGATCATGAAGAACGCGATCAGGTTCGAGAAGCCCATGCCGGCGATCGTGTCGATGCGCAGGCGCCTGAATTGCGCCTCGCGCTGCGTTGGTGCGCGCAGCAGCGGCTGGTCCTCGGCSACGCGGTGGATCTCCTCGACCTCCTGCGCCGCCTGCCAGAAGAAGAGGTAGGGGCTGATGGTGGTGCCGAGGATCGCGACGAGGGTTGTCACGTAGTCCCTGCTC
>NZ_JBFUFP010000896.1:0-2293 GCF_056403375.1 Rhizobacter sp. P2_H2 | reverse complement strand
GGTCTTCACCGTCTCGTAGCTGTCCTCGACCGAGGCGACCTCCTTCAGCCGCACCGGGTTGCCGTTGCGGTTGCTGACGATCRGCTCGCCGAACTCGGCGGCATTGCGCAGCTGGCGGTTCGCCTGCAGCGTCAGCGTCTGCTTCGGGCCTTCGAGCGTTCCAACCGGCGTGTTGGCGTTGGCGGCGCCGAGCGCGGCGTTCAGCTCGTCGAGGCTGATGTTGCGCGCGGCCAGCGCATCGGGCTGCACGCGCACCCGCACCGCGAAGCGCTTCTGCCCGTAGATGTTGACCTGCGCGACGCCGGCCAGCGTCGACAGCGACGGCGAGATCAGGTGCTCGGCGAAATCGTTCAGGTCCGACAGGTTCAGCGACGGCGAGGTCAGCGCGATCAGCAGCACCGGCGCATCGGCCGGGTTGACCTTGCGGTACGCCGGCGGGCTGGTCATGTCCTGCGGCAGCTGGCGCTGCGCGCGCAGCAGCGCGGCCTGCACGTCGACCGCGGCGGCGTCGATGTCGCGGCCCTCGTCGAACTCCAGCGTCACGGTGGTGCTGCCCAACGTGTTGGCCGAGCTGATCACGCTCAGGCCCGGGATGGTCTGGAACTGCTTCTCGAGCTGCAGCGCGACCGAGGTGGCCATCGTCTCCGGGCTCGCGCCCGGCAGCGCTGCCGAGACGTTGATCACCGGCGTGTTGTAGCTCGGCAGCGCGGCCACCGGGATGCGCGTGTACGCGATCACGCCGGCCACGACGATGGCGGCGTTCAGCAGCACCGTCATCACCGGACGGCGGATGAACAGCTCGGACAGGTTCATGGCGCGACTCCCGAAGTTGCGGATGTCGTTGCGGATGTCGTTGCGGATGTCGTTGAGGATGCCGCAGCCCCCGCACCCTTGCCCTTGCCGCCGGCCCCGCTCGCCGCGCGCTCGACCACCGGCGCGCCCGGCCGCAGGTTCTGCCGGCCGTCGACCACCACGCGCTCGCCCGGCTTCACGCCGGTGACGACCGCATCGGTGCCGGCCGCCTGCACCACCGCGATCGGCCGCGCGACGGCCCTCCCGCCGTCGTCGACCACGTAGACGATGTTGCCGCGCGGGCCCTGGATCAGCGAGGCCTGCGGCACCACGATCGCATCCTTCAGCGTCTCGACCACCAGCCGCACGCTGACGAACGCGCCGGGCCACAGCGCCTGCTGCCTGTTGTCGAACACCGCCTTCACCTTGACGGTGCCGGACGACGCGTCGATGTTGTTGTCGACGAACTGCAGCTTGCCGACCAGCGTGCCGCGCCCTTCGGGCAGCACCGCCGTGACCGCGCCGCGGCCCGACTGCAGGTTGCGCAGCGCCTCGGCGAGGTTGCGCTGCGGCAGGTTGAAGCCGACGGCGATCGGGTCGATCTGCGTCAGCGTCACCAGCGTGCTGGTGGCCGGCTGCACCGAGCTGCCGGGGAACACGTTGATCGCGCCGGCGCGGCCCGGGCCGGGCGCGACGATGCGGTTGTAGCCCAGCGCCACCTTGGCAGCGGCCAGCGCCGCGCGGTCGGACGACACCACCGCCTGCGAGCCCTCGACCAGCGTCTGGCTGCTGTCGACGGCGCTCTGCGAGACGAAGTTCTGCGCGAGCAGGTCCTTGCTGCGCATGAGCTGGCGCTGCGCGTCGGCCAGCGAGGCGAGGTCCTTCTCGAGCTGGGCCTGCGCCTTCGCGACGTTGACCTCGTCGGTGCGCGAATCGAGCGTGAACAGCAGCTCGCCGGCCTTCACGAACTGGCCTTCCTTGATGTGGACGTGGGTGATGGTGCTGGCGACCTGCGGACGGATGTCGACGCTGTTGAGCGCGGTGACGCTGCCGGTCGCTTCGAGCGTGACCTCGTAGTCGCGCTGCTGCGCGCGCACGGTGCTGACGCTGACCGGCGCGCCGGACGCGGCCGCCGACGGCGCACCGGCGGCCGCACCGCCCTCGCCCTTGCCACGTGTGGCCACGCCGTAGCCGACGCCCGCCGCCACCACCACCGCGGCGATCACCCAACCCACCAAGCTCTTGTTCATGAACTGCCCGTCGTCAAGTCATTCGGAAAAATCGGTCCGGCCCTCGGCCCCGGGATGGAAGCGCAGCGCCGGCACCCGGCTGGCGGCCCAGGCGGCCAGCGCGCACACGGCGGCGGCACAGCCGAAGGCGACCACGAACGCGAAGCGCAGCGCCTCCTGCGCCTGCGGATCCTGCGCTGCGTGCAGTGCGTCGCTGCTCCCCATCAACCCGAAGATCAGCGCGCCGAACGCGCTCGCGCCGATCGAGGAAC
>NZ_JBFUFP010000895.1:0-2294 GCF_056403375.1 Rhizobacter sp. P2_H2 | reverse complement strand
AGCGCACCGATCGCGCGCTGGCGCAGGCCCGCGTCGCCGCCGGCTGCGGAGCGGGCGCGCTGCTCGTCAAGCCGCCGCGCGGCGATGCGCAGCAGATCCTCGCCCATGTCGGCGCGATCGCGCTGGCGATGCGCATGCCGATCGTGCTGCTCGACCACCCGAAGTTCGGTGGCCTGCTGCCGCCCAGCCTGCTGCAGGTGCTGGTGGATGGCGTGCCCGAGATCGTCGGCATCAAGGTGGAGGACGAGCCCACGGCGGACAAGATGGCGCGGCTGAGAACCCTGCTCGGGCCGCGCCTGCGGCTGTTYGGCGGGCTGGGCGGCGTGCATTGCCTGCAGGAACTCGAACACGGCGCCGACGGCTTCTTCACCGGCTACCCGCATCCGCGCGCGTTGGTCGACGTGATGGACTGCTGGCGGCGCGGCGAGCGGGCCGCCGCCGTGGCGGCCAACGCGCGGATGCTGCCGGTCGCGCTGCGCGAGCAGGCCGACCCGGACACGATGATCCTGCAACGCAAGACCCTCCTCCGCGATGCCGGGGTGCTGCGCGAGGCGGTCGTGCGGCCGCGGCCGCCGGCCCGCTGGCCGGCATAGCCCGCGCCGGCTGCCGAGACTACTGCACCGTTTCCTTCGCCGCGGCCTTGGCCTTCTTGGCGTGGCTCTTCGCCTTGGCCTTGTGCACCTTGGCCTTGGTCTTGTGCACGGTGCTCGACGGCTCGTCGGTCACGGCGCCCTTGACGTTCTCGGTGCCTTGCTTCGCGGTCTCGGCGGTCGCCTTGGCGCCCTCCTTGACGGCGGTGCCGGCCTGCGCGAACGCGTTACCGGCCGCGAACAGCAGGGCGAGGATGGATATGAGTTTCTTCATCGATGTCCTCCAGAGTGGGTGCTTATCATCGGCGCCCACACACGCCCGAGGTGTCGGACGCCTCCGCCGCGCGCTGTAGGACCGAAGGCTGGACCTCAGGGCATTCCCTCGGGTCGCCGAGCGGGCCTGTAATTTGCTTTACAGTCCGCGAAGTTTTCTGAAACCCAGTTTTCATGACCGTGACGCCCCCTTCCGCCGGCTCCCCTCATTGGGCGGGCCGATTCGCCAGCCTGCCGGTGCTGCAGCAGGTGGCCGCCGGCATTCCGGCGATGCCCGCCGCGATGCAGCGCATGGGGCAGGCCGTGCTGGCGCACCCTTTCAGGGCGGCCACGCTCAACATCGATGAATTTGCCGGCGAGGTCTCGGTGTCGATCGCGACCGCCAACCGTTTCGCCCGCGCGCTGAACTTCGCCGGCTACCCGCAGTTCCGTGCCGAGCTGGCGCGCGGCTTCGAGGCCATCCTGGCGCCGGTCGAGAGCTTGCGCAGCAACCTGAAGCAGCCCACCGGGACGCAGCAGGCGATGGTGGCTTCGCTGCGCGAGACGGCGGCGAACCTCGAACACACGCTGCAAGCCCTGCAGCACCAGCCCTGCGAGCAGGCCGTCTCGCTGATCGCCGAGGCCGAGCAGGTGCTGACGCTCGGCTGGGGCAGCAGCGCGTACCTGGCCGGCGTGCTGCAGCACGAGCTGGAGCCGCTGTGCTCGCGCGTCGGCAGCCTCGCGCAGGCGGGCGGGCCCTCGCATGCGGCGCGGCAGCTCGTGAAGCGCGGGCCGCGCGACCTGCTGATCTCGCTGGCGTTCCCGCGCTATGTGGAAGACACCATCGCGCTGACGCGCCTCGCGCGCGAGCGCGGCGTCAAGGTGCTGGCGCTGACCGACGAGCCGTCGTCGCCGCTGGTGCCGCTGGCCGACGTGACGCTGTATGCGCACGTCAGCCGCCAGGTGGCGCCCACCTCGAACGCCACCGTGCTGGCACTGCTCGAGGCGCTGGTGGCCGCGCTTGCGCACCGCACCGAGGGCGCGGTGCAGCGCGCCGAAGAAATGGYCCGCGGCGTGCTGCCGTGGCTGCAGGTGGCGCCGGGGAGCGTGCGATGAGTCTGTCGTTGACTTCACCCGTGATCGCGATCCACGGCGGCGCCGGCACCTTGTCGCGTGCGTCGATCTCAGTCGAACAGCAGGCCCGCTACCGCGCCGCGCTCGACGAGATCCTGCGCAGCGCGCAGGCGATGCTCGCCGATGGTGCCGCGGCGATCGACGTCGTCACCGAGGCGGTGCGGCAGCTCGAGGAATGCCCGCTGTTCAACGCCGGCCGCGGTGCGGTCTACACGGCAGACGGCCGCCACGAGCTCGATGCCTGCCTGATGCGCGGCAGCGACCTGGCCGCCGGCGCGGTGGCCGGCGTGCGCACGCTGCGCAACCCGATCCTCGCCG
>NZ_JBFUFP010000894.1:0-2295 GCF_056403375.1 Rhizobacter sp. P2_H2 | reverse complement strand
CTGCTTCCCCGCTCCATGCACATTCTGTTGATCGAGGACGATTTCGACCTGGGCCACGCGCTGCAGACAGCACTGCGAACTGAAGGCCACACCAGTACTTGGCTGCGCCGCACCAACGATGCGCCGCTCCGGCTGGACCCTGCCGCGCAGGACGCCGTGCTGCTCGATCAGACGCTGCCCGACGGCGACGGCCGCCTGCTGCTGACCCGCTGGCGCCGCCAGGGCAGCACGGTGCCGATCATCGTCATCACCGCCCGCATCGCGCTGGAGGACCGCCTCGCCGGCTTCGACGGCGGTGCCGATGACTACGTCATCAAGCCCTTCGAGATGCCCGAGTTGATCGCCCGGCTGCGCTCGGTGCTGCGACGCTGTGCCCAGCAGGCCAGCGATTGCTGGGCCGTTGGCGAGTTGACTCTGGAGCCACGCCGCCAGCGGGCGCTGCTGAATGGTGAGGAACTGGCCCTGTCGCCGCGTGAGTACCAGTTGCTGCTGGAGCTTGCCCGCGAGCGCGGTGGTGTCGTGCCCAAGCACCAGCTCGCGCAGCGCCTCGCGCCGTTGGGCGAGCCGCTGGAGTTCGGCACGCTGGAAGTACACATGGCCAATCTGCGGCGCAAGATCGGCGCTTCGCGCATCGGCACTCTGCGCGGTGTGGGCTACTGGCTGGAATGCGCATGAACCTGCCGGGGTTGCGGCCCACGCTCACGCGCCGGTTGATCGGCGCGCTGCTGCTGGCTTTCACGTTGTTTGCGGTGCTCATCCTTGTGGAGGACCAGCTCGACATCCAGCAAACCCTGGCCACCGACCCGGGCGTGCGCCAGTTCGGCCGCCAACTCGCCGCAGGCCTGGAGGCCATTGACGACCCTGCGCTGGCGGCGCGCGTGCTGGAGGCCGACCTGCGCCACGTCAACCGGCTGCGCGAGCGGCAGCCCATGTTTCAAGGCCCGCTGCTGGCCCAACTCGTCGACACCGCCGGACACAGCATCTACGCGACTTCGCCGGTGGTCGAAGGTGCCGAGCCCGGCGTCGGTGAGCACACCATCGCCGGCAAGACCTATTGGACCTACCGACAGGACAACCCGCGTTGGTCGTTGCGCCTGGCCGAGCCGGCCCCTTCGCGCGGCAGCCTGCTGAGCTTTGCCAGCTGGGAGCTGGGCAAGCAGTTGCTGCTGGGTTTCCCGCTGATGCTGCTACCGCTGTGGGTGGCCGTGTACACGGGCTTGGCGCCGCTGCGGCGCTTTGCGCGCCGGTTGCACGGACTGGACCTGAAGCAAGACCTCGCGCCCCTGGGCGTTGACCTGCGCTACGGCGAGCTGCACCCCGTGGGTCAGGCTTTTGACGCATTGCTGCAGCGCCTACGCCAGCACCGCGCACGCGAACGCGCCTTCGTCCACGAAGCCGCACACGAGTTGCGCACGCCGCTGGCCGTGGTGGCCACACAAGCCTACGCGCTCGTGCAGGCGGGCGATGCCGCGTCGCGCGAATCGGCAGCGACCGCACTGCAGCAGGCCATCAAGCGCAGCGCCCATCTGTCGCGCCAACTGCTGGACCTGGCCAGCCTCGACAACGACCAGCCTGGTGCTACGGCCGTCCTCGATCTCGCCCACTTCTGTGCGGACCGGCTGGCCGAGCAGGCCGGCTTCGCGCGCGACCGCGGCATCGCGCTGGTGCTGGCCGCGCCCGAGCAGTTGTCGGTTCACGTCGACGAGGTGGCTCTGCACTCGGTGCTGCAGAACCTGCTCGACAACGCCTTGCGCTATGTTGGCCGTGGCGGGCGCATAGAGGTGAGCCTTCAACTGACTCCCGACGGCCCCCGTCTCGGTGTGGCCGACGATGGCCCAGGGATCGCGCCAGCCGATCGACCACTGGTGTTCGAGCGCTTCTGGCGCGGCGCGGGTCACGATGTGGAGGGCACCGGTCTGGGTCTCGCCATTGTGGCGCGGGCTGCCGAGCGGTTGGGCGCGCAGGTCACGGTCGGCGATGGCCTCGCGCGGCCGGGCGGCCACGGTGCGCACTTCGAGCTGCACCTGCCGGCCTCCGCCTTGGGCGTCCCTTAAGGCACGGCTTTCAACAATGTCCCGGTCACTTTCCAACCGACCGGAGCCATTCTTGAGAACCCTGCTTCTTGCAGCTGCCGCCCTCCTTGCCGCTGCCTCAGCCCACGCCGCCGACCCTTCTCCCGAACATTATCTCGGCCTCAACCTCACCACGCCGGGCGAAGCCAACTTCGACATCAACGGTCGCAGAGTGCCTAGCGACAACCACCCACGCGCGATGAAGCTCTACGCCGGCGTGCAG
>NZ_JBFUFP010000893.1:0-2296 GCF_056403375.1 Rhizobacter sp. P2_H2 | reverse complement strand
AGCAATACGTGCAGGACAAGGCCGCCAGGAGCGGCTCGAGCTTCTACTACGCCTTCCTTTTCCTGCCACCGCCACGCCGCGCGGCGATCACCGCGTTTTACGCCTTTTGCCGCGAGGTGGACGATGTCGTCGACGAAGTTCAGGACCCGGGCGTCGCCGCCACCAAGCTCGCCTGGTGGCGCAAGGAGGCGGCCAGCGCCTTCGCCGGGCACGCCTCCCATCCGGTGATGCAGGCCCTGATGCCCCTCACCGCCGAGTTCGGCATCCGCGCCGAGCACCTCAATGCGGTGATCGACGGCTGCCAGATGGATCTGGATCAGTCGCGCTACCTCGACTACGCCGGGCTGCAGCGCTACTGCCACCTGGTGGCCGGCGTGGTCGGCGAAGTCGCGGCCAGCATCTTCGGCCGCAGCACCGACCAGACGCTGCAGTACGCCCACAAGCTGGGCCTGGCGATGCAGCTGACGAACATCATCCGCGACGTCGGCGACGACGCCCGCCGCGGCCGCATCTACCTGCCGATCTCCGAATTGCAGCAGTTCGACGTGAAAGCGCATGAACTGCTCAAGCGCACCGCGCCATGGGGCTACAGCGAGCGCTTCACCGCGCTGATGCGCTTCCAGGCGGAGCGGGCGCACCGCTGCTACGACGAGGCCTTCGCGCTGCTGCCCGACGCCGACCGCGTGGCGCAGAAGCCCGGCCTGATGATGGCCAACATCTACCGCACGCTGCTGCGCGAGATCGAAGCCGGCGATTTCCAAGTGCTGCACCAGCGCGTCTCGCTGACGCCGATCCGCAAGCTGTGGATCGCCGCCCGCACCCACTGGAAGGGGCGCTGAGGCGCGCATCGCCACGGCGCTGGTCAAGCCAGTTTTCGCCATGCAAAATGGCGGACAACTGAATGAGAGTGCCGCGATGAAAAGCAAAGAGGGCCAGACCCCGGCGATCCAGGTGCTGGAGCGCATGTTTTCGCTGCTGGACCTGCTGGCGTCCCACCAGGATCCGATCTCGCTGAAGCTGATCAGCGAGCAGACGGGGCTGCACCCATCGACCGCCCACCGCATCCTCAACGACCTGACGGTCGGCCGCTATGTCGACCGGCCCGAGGCCGGCAGCTACCGGCTGGGCATGCGCCTGCTGGAACTGGGCAACCTGGTGAAGGCCCGCCTTGACGTGCGCGACGCCGCGCTCGGCCCGATGCGCGAATTGCACAAGCTGACGCACCAGCCGGTGAACCTGTCGATGCGCCAGGGCGACGAGATCGTCTACATCGAGCGCACCTACAGCGAACGCTCTGGCATGCAGGTGGTTCGCGCCGTCGGCGGGCGGGCACCGCTGCACCTCACGTCGGTCGGCAAGCTGTTCCTCGCGCATGACGATCCGCAGCGCGTGCGGGCCTATGCCAACCGCACCGGGCTGGCCGGCCACACGCGCAACAGCATCACCGAGGTGGCCACGCTGGAGCGCGAGCTGTCGAAGGTGATGCAGTACGGCACCGCGCGCGACGATGAAGAGCTGGAACTGGGCGTGCGCTGCATGGCCGCCGGCATCCTCGACGACCAGGGCAAGCTGGTGGCCGGGCTGTCGATCTCGGCGCCGGCCGACCGGCTGGAGGAAGCCTGGCTGGAGCGGCTGAAGGCGACCGCCTCGCAGATCTCGGCGGCGCTCGGGCACCGCGGCTGAAATGCAAGAAGCCCGGCGTCACCGGGCTTCTCGGATATCGACGGAAACGTCAGCGCTCAGGACGTGAGCTTCGGCGCCTCATGGGCCACCGTGGCAGGCGCTGCCACCGCCGGCACCACCGGCGCCAGCTGGTTCACCCAGCGGCGCACGCGCTCGGCATCGCCGATCCGCGAGTACTTGCCGGCCGAATCGAGGAACACCATGATCAGCTTGCGACCGGCCAGCTTGGCCTGCATCACCAGGCAACGGCCGGCTTCGGAGATGTAGCCGGTCTTCTGCACACCGATGTCCCACTCGGGGCTGCGCACCAGACCGTTGGTGGTGTGGAAGGCCTGCATGCGGCGACCGACCATCACCTGGTATTCCGGTGAGGTCGACAGCTCGCTGATCAGCGGACGGGTGCTCGCCTCTTTCACCAGCGAGGCCAGGTCATGCGCGCTCGACTGGTTGCGGCTGGACAGGCCCGTCGGCTCGACATAGTGCGTGTCGTTCATGCCGAGCTCGATCGCCTTGCGGTTCATCGCCGCGACGAAGGCATCGAGGCCGCCGGGATAGTGGCGGCCCAGCGCATGCGCGGCGCGGTTCTCGGACGACATCAGCGCCAGGTGCAGCA
>NZ_JBFUFP010000892.1:0-2296 GCF_056403375.1 Rhizobacter sp. P2_H2 | reverse complement strand
AGCGCCGCGGCGAGCGCGATGCCCACCGCGAGGCTGCCGGGGATCACCGCCACGCACAGCTCCAGCGTGACGCCCATGCCACGCAGGAAGGCCGAGCGCTCGCCCGCATCCAGCACGAACGCGTAGTTCAGCCCGAGCGGCTTCAGCGCCGCGACGGCAGCCTGCAGCAGCGCGTCAGCCATGCCGGCCTTCCGGCAGCGCGGCCACGGCCTCGGCGATGCGCCGCACCGCGTCGTGCAGCACCTCGTCGGCCGCAGCGGTCGACAGGCGGATGTACGGCGACAGCCCGAACGACGCGCCGTCGACGACCGCGACACCGGCCTCGTCCAGCAGCCAGTCGGTCACGTCGGCATCGGTGCGCAGTACGCGGCCACCGGCGCTGCGGCGCCCGATCAGGCCGCCGACATGCACGAACGCGAAGAAGGCACCTTGCGGCGGCAGCAGTTGCAGCCCCGGCACGCGCGCCAGCCCGTCGACGACGATGTCGCGCCGACGGTGGTAGGCGGCAGCCGCCTCGCGCACGAAACCCTGGTCGCCCTCGATCGCGGCCAGCGCCGCGGCCTGGCTGATCGCGCTCGGTGCCGACGACACCTGCGACTGCAGTGCCGTCATCGCCTGCGCAAGCGGCAGCGGCGCGATGCCCCAGCCGACGCGCCAGCCTGTCATCGCATAGGTCTTCGACGCGCCGTTGACGAGCACGGTGCGCGGCGCCAGGTCGGGCGCCAGCACCAGCAGGTGGCGCGCCGGCGCGTCGTCGAAGCGGATGTGTTCGTAGATCTCGTCGAGCACGACGACGACCTGCGGATGCGCGCGCAGCACCTCGGCCAGCGCGAGCCAGTCGGCCTCGCCGTAGACCGCGCCGCTCGGGTTGCCCGGCGAGTTCAGGATCAGCACGCGGGTGCGTGGCGTCAGCGCCGCGGCGAGCTGCGCGGCCGTCAGCTTGAAGCCGCTGGCCGGCGTGGTCGCCACGATCACCGGCTTCGCATCGCACAGCAGCACCATGTCGATGAAGGCCGGCCAGTACGGCGCCGGCACGATCGCCTCGTCGCCGGGGTCGAGCGTCGCGGCCAGCGCCTGGTAGAGCACCTGCTTCGCGCCGTTCGAGACGACGACCTGCGCCGGAGTCACATCCAGGCCCTGCGCACGCGCGAGCTGCGCTGCGATCGCCTGGCGCAGCGGCGCGATGCCCGGCATCGCGGTGTAGCGCGTCTGGCCGCCCTCGATCGCGGCGATGCCGGCCGCACGCACCGGCGCCGGCGTATCGAAATCGGGCTCGCCGGAGGTCAGCACGAGGATGTCGCGGCCCTGCGCGGCGAGGTCCTTCGCGCGCTGGCCGGCGGCAGCATTCGGCGACAGGCGGATGCGCCGGACGCGTTTCGACAGTTGCAGCATGTCGGGTCAGGCAGGCGTCTTGCGGAACTGCTCGTGCAGCTCCTTCAGCTTGCGAGTCGGCGGCATGCCGTTGCGCTTGCCGACCTCGATCAGCCAGCCGCTGCGGTGCCATTGCTGCACGATGCGGTCGATCGCCGCGCGGGTGTCGCCCTCGCCCTTGCGCACCCAGATCACCGACGGCGACGGGATCAGGTCGCCGGGCAGCGGCAGCTCGTAGTCGGTCCACTCGGGGCTGGTGGCCAGCAGGTGCTGCAGCGTCGGGCTGACGTGCACGGCGGCCACGCAGTTGCCGCCGCGCAACGCGAGCTGCGATTCGGGCTGGCCGCGGAAGGCCTTGACCTGCGCGCCGTACAGCTCCTCCAGCGGCTTCGTGAAATTGGAGCCCTGCGAGACGCACACCGTCTTGCCGCGCAGGTCGGCCCAGCTCTTCAGCCCCGCGCCCTTGCGGGCGATCGCGGCACCGCCGACCTCTTCGAACGGCGTCGGCACGAAATCGAGGATCTCGGCGCGCTCGGCCGTCCACTGCATGTTGGCGATCAGGATGTCGACCTTGCCGGATTGCAGGAACTGCACGCGGTTCGACGGCTGCACCTGCACCGTCTCGACGCCGACCTTCAGGCCGGCCGCGACGGCCTCGGCCAGCTCGACGTTGTAGCCGACGTGCTTTTGCGTCGCCGGATCGATGCTGCCGAACGGCGGGCCCGACAGCACGACGCCGACGATGAGCTTGCCGCGGCTGCGCAGCTTGTCGAGCGTGGCATCGGCCTGTGCAGGCAGTGCCACTGCGAAGGCCGCCAGCGCGGCCGCCATGAGGGCCAGGCGCTTCACGGCGCGGCCTTCAGCTTCGCGTGCAGCTCGGGCAGCAGCGGGTTCGGCGGCGTGATGCCCAGGCGCTTCTCGGTGT
>NZ_JBFUFP010000891.1:0-2301 GCF_056403375.1 Rhizobacter sp. P2_H2 | reverse complement strand
GCCGATGATCGAGGAAACCCATGCCGAGCTGGTCGACCGCGGTCCGCGCCGCGTGTCGCCGTTCTTCGTGCCGGCCTCGATCATCAACATGATCTCGGGCCACGTCTCGATCAAGTTCGGCTTCCAGGGGCCCAACCTCGCGATCGTGACGGCCTGCACCACGGGCCTGCACTGCATCGGCGAAGCCGGTCGCCTGATCGAGTACGGCGATGCCGACGTGATGGTCGCGGGGGGCGCCGAATCGACGGTGTCGCCGCTGGGCATCGGCGGGTTCGCGGCGGCGCGTGCGCTGTCCACGCGCAACGACGACCCGGCCACGGCCTCGCGTCCGTGGGACAGGGACCGTGACGGCTTCGTGCTCGGCGAAGGCGCCGGCGTCGTGGTGCTCGAGGAATACGAGCACGCGAAGAAGCGCGGCGCGAAGATCTATGCGGAGCTGGTCGGCTTCGGCATGGGTGCGGATGCCTTCCACATGACGGCGCCGAACGTCGACGGGCCCAAGCGCTCGATGAAGGCGGCGCTGCGCAACGCCGGGCTCAACCCTGACCAGATCCAGTACCTGAACGCGCACGGCACCTCCACGCCGCTCGGCGACGTGAACGAGAGCAATGCGATCAAGCTGGCGTACGGCGACCATGCGAAGAAGATGGTCGTCAGCTCGACCAAGTCGATGACCGGCCACCTGCTGGGCGGCGCCGGCGGCATCGAGACGGTGTTCACGACGCTGGCGCTGCACCACCAGGTGGTGCCGCCGACGATCAACATCTTCAACCAGGATCCCGAGTGCGACCTGGACTACTGCGCCAACACGGCGCGCGACCTGAAGATGGAGTACGCGGTGAAGAACAACTTCGGCTTCGGCGGCACGAACGGCACCTTGGTTCTCAAGCGCGTCTGACCGGCACGATCCGCGCCCGGCATGCATGCGCCAGCCGAGTTCCAGCTCACCGTCTCCCGCTTCGGCGCCTGGCGCGGCGGCCTCGCCGTGTCGGGGGTGGTGGTCTGGGGCAGTGCGTGCGCATGGTGGTCGGCCAGCGAGCGGCCGTTGATGTCGGCGGCAGCGGGCTTTCTGCTGCTGGCCTGCGTAGCCGCCACCGCATCGCTGCATTCCCTCGCTCGAATCCCGGCCTTCCTGCTGCGCTGGGATGGCGCTCAATGGCATCTGACGCGGGCCGCCGGAGAACCCTCGGCCGGCTCGCTGCAGGTGGCGATCGACGGCGGCCGCTGGCTGCTGCTGCATTTCGTGCCGGATCGGACTGCAACCGGCCGGGCGGCCTCGCACTGGCTGCCGGTCCAGCGCTCGGGGCTCGAGCGCGACTGGCACCCGCTGCGCAGCACGCTGTTCACCGCGCGCCCCCTGGCTGTGCCTGAGGCCTTGGGCGAGGGCCGCCGCCCATGAGCATGACCGCGCCGGATGCCGACGCCCCGCTGGTCGAGCGCGTCAAGCGTGGCGACGTGAAGGCGTTCGAGATGCTGGTCGTCAAGTACCAGCGCCGCATCGAGCGCCTGATCGGCCGCATGGTGCGTGACACCGACCTGGTGCAGGACATCGCGCAGGAAACCTTCATCCGGGCCTACCGGGCAATCCCGCAGTTCCGCGGCGAAAGCGCGTTCTACACCTGGCTGTACCGGATCGCGGTCAATGCTGCCAAGAAGGCGCTGGTCGAGATGAAGCGCGATCCGGTCGTGACGGAATCCGCACGGGCCTCGCGGGATGATGACGACGAAACTTCCCGCGTCGAAAATGAACTAAGCGACGGCGAAACGCCCGAAGCATTGCTGGCCTCGAAAGAAATTGCGGCGACAGTGAACGCTTCGATCGATGCGCTGTCTGAAGATCTTCGCCAGGCGATCACGCTGCGCGAAATCGAGGGCCTGAGCTACGAAGAGATCGCCGAAGTGATGAATTGCCCGATCGGGACCGTCAGGTCGCGCATTTTCCGTGCGCGCGAGGCGATCGCGCTGAAACTGCGTCCTTTGCTGGACACCCGGGAAGGCGACCGCTGGTGATGCGCGGTGGAGCCACTTGCTGAACATGAATGCTGGAGCTGGACATGTCACAGTCGTCTGAAGGCAGTGCGTCGATGGAGAACCTGTCGGCCCTGGTCGATGGGGAACTCGGATCCGAAGCGGGTGCGCGCGCCTGCGCGCAGTGGCGAGAGGATTCGCAGACCCGCGCCAGCTGGCACGCGTACGCGTTGATCGGCGACGTGATGCGCTCCGAAGACCTCGCCTCGACGGCTGACCGCGACTGCGCCTTCCTCGCCCGGCTGCGTGCGCGGCTGGCCGACGAGCCGGTGG
>NZ_JBFUFP010000890.1:0-2301 GCF_056403375.1 Rhizobacter sp. P2_H2 | reverse complement strand
ACGCTGAAGGTGCGCGGCCGCAAGCACCTGGCGGTCTACCACGCGGTGATGCGCGAACCCGGCCAGCGGGCGACGCGCTCGAAGGCGCAGCGCCACTTCTGCGTCAAGTGCGGCAGTGCGTTGTGGCTGTGGGATCCGCGCTGGCCCGAGCTGATTCATCCGCATGCGTCGGCGATCGACACGCCGCTGCCCCGGCCGGCCGAGGTCGTCGAGGCGGCGCTCGCATTCGCGGCGCCCTGGGTCGACGTGCCGAAGGGGCGCGGCCATGTGCATGCGCAGCATTGGCCGGACGAGTCGCTGGCCGACTGGCACCGGCGGCATGGTGTCTGGAGCGAGTGAGCTGTTGTGGCGGGTGCCCCGTGGCGGTGCAGATTGCTGCGCGCCACGCAAAGCAGTTTCAGCTTGGGCGCAAAAGCCGCGGCCGGACGCGAACATCACGTACGTGAATACCACGAGGGCGGATCGGGGCGAATGCGCGAGCATCGATGCTGGTCGCAACGAAGCACCGCAACACGACACGCCGACGCCGCGCGTGATCGTCGTGTCCTACGGGAACACAGGGCTTTGCCAGGACTGAAGTTCATTCACCCGCCGCACGCAGGAGACAACATGCGCAGCCCCTGGACCCGTTTTTCCACCCCCTTTGTCGCGAGCGCGCTGAGCCTGGCCGCCGCCGCTGCATTCGCCGCCGACCCGATCAAGATCGGCGTGGCCGGCCCGTTCACCGGCGGTTCATCGTCGATGGGTGTCAGCATGCGCGACGGCGTGCGCCTGGCGGCCGACGAGATCAACAAGGCCGGCGGGGTGCTGGGCCGCCAGCTGGTGCTGGTGGAGCGCGACGACGAGGCGAAGAACGAGCGCGGCGTGCAGATCGCGCAGGAGCTGATCAACAAGGAGAAGGTGGCCGCCACCGTCGGCTACATCAACACCGGTGTCGCGCTCGCCTCGCAGCGCTTCTACCAGGACGCGAAGATCCCGGTGATGAACAACGTGGCCACCGGCTCGCTGATCACGCACCAGTTCGACAACCAGCCGGAGAACTACATCTTCCGCAACGCGGCGCACGACAGCATCCAGGCGCCGATGATCGTTGAAGAGGCGATCACGCGCCGCGGCTTCAAGAAGGTCGCGATCCTGGCGGACTCCACCAACTACGGCCAGCTGGGCCGCGAGGACCTGGAGAAGGCGCTCGCGCTGAAGGGCGTCAAGCCGGTCGCGGTCGAGAAGTTCAACATCAAGGACGTCGACATGACGGCCCAGCTGCTGAAGGCCAAGGAGGCCGGTGCGGAAGCCGTGCTGACCTACGGCATCGGCCCGGAGCTGGCGCAGATCGCCAACGGCATGACCAAGCTCGGCTGGAAGGTGCCGCTGGTGGGCAGCTGGACCTTGTCGATGGCCAATTACATCGACAACGCCGGCCCGGGCGGCGAGGGGGCGCGCATGCCGCAGACCTTCATCCAGGAGCCGACGACGCCGAAGCGGCAGTCGTTCATCATCAATTACCTGAAGACCTTCAACCCGAAGAACGCGCGCATCGATTCGCCGGTGTCGGCAGCGCAGGGCTATGACTCGGTCTACCTGCTCGCCGCGGCGATCAAGCAGGCGGRCGGCACCGAGGGGCCGAAGGTGAAGGCGGCGCTCGAGGACCTGAAGGCGCCGGTCGAAGGCGTCGTGACGACGTACAACAAGCCGTTCAGCAAGGGCGACCACGAGGCGATCACCGCGAACATCCCGGTGTTCGGCGAGGTCAAGGGCCAGCGCGTGGTGTATGCGTATCCGGACGACTTCAAGAAGGCGTCGGAGGTGCGCGTGAAGGATCCGAACGCGAAGGGTGCGCTGGCCGCGACGAAGAAGTAGGCCGAGCCCGGGAAGACGCCGCCGCGGCCCGTGCCGAGGCGGCGTTTGTTGTTTGAGTCCTTGCAGGGAGCACCATGCAGATCCTGACCCAACTCGTCTACAGCGGCATTGCGCTCGGGATGATCTATGCGGTGATCGCGTTCGGCTACCAGCTGACGTTCGCGACCTCCGACACGCTGAACTTCGGCCAGGGAGACGCGCTGATGCTGGGCGCGCTGGTCGGGCTGACGCTGGTCGGCCTGGGCCTGAACTACTGGCTGATGATCCCGGTGGTGTGCGTGTTCGGTGCGCTGCAGGGCGCTTTCGTCGAGCGCATCGGCGTGCGCCCGGCGATCAAGATCAAGTCGGAGTTCGGCTGGATCATGTCGACGATCGCGCTGGGCATCATCTTCAAGAACGTGGCAGAGAACGTGTGGGGCCGTGACGACCTGAAGTTCCCGTCGC
>NZ_JBFUFP010000889.1:0-2302 GCF_056403375.1 Rhizobacter sp. P2_H2 | reverse complement strand
ACCTTGCGCCGCCCGAGCTTCCACTGCTCGGCCACGCGCAGCGCGTACGCCTCGATCGGCTCGGGCTGCGTCGTCGCGACGATCAGCACCGCCAGCTGGCTGCCCTTGCGCGCCTCGAACGCGGCAAGCTTGCGCTCGAGCTCGGCCTGCGCGGAGGCGCTCAGCGTCGCGGTCAGGTCGGTCACGTGGCCGCGCAGCGGCGGCACCGCGACCAGCGCGGCGGCACCGTGCACGCCGCAGGCGAGCAACAGCGCGCACAGTGCCACCCGCGCCGCGCGTGCGGCGTTCATCGCGATGCCGCCGGTGCCGGCGGCGGCGCGCCGAAATCCACCCGCGGCGGCTGGGCGATCGCCCGCTCGTTGTCGACCGCGAAGTTCGGCTTCTCCTGGAAGCCGAACGCCATCGCGGTCAGGTTCGACGGGAACGAGCGCACCGTGACGTTGTAGGCCTGCACCGACTGGATGTAGCGGTTGCGCGCGACCGCGATGCGGTTCTCGGTGCCCTCCAGCTGTGCCTGCAGGTCGCGGAAGGCCTGGTTCGCGCGCAGCGTCGGGTAGTTCTCCGAGACCGCCAGCAACCGCGCCAGCGCGCTCGACAGCTCGCCCTGCGCCTGCTGGAACTTCTGGAACGCCTGCGGGTCGTTGACGAGCGCCGGCGTCGCCTGCACCGCGGTCGCGCGGGCGCGTGCCTCGACCACGCGGGTGAGCGTCGATTGCTCGAAGTCCGCCTCGGCCTTCACGGTGGCCACCAGGTTCGGCACCAGGTCGGCCCGCCGCTGGTACTGGTTGACGACCTCGGACCAGGCGGCCTGGGTCTGCTCGTCGCTGCCTTGCAACGTGTTGTAGCCGCAGCCGCCGAGCACGAGTGCCGCGGCGCAGGCGAAAGCGAGCGACAACGCCCGCATGAATGGATGCATGAAGGATCTCCTCGGGCGTCAGCCGACGGTCAGGTCGTTGACCACCGTCCGCACGCCGGGCGCCGCCCAGGCCACGCCCTGCGCGGCCTCGCGCTCGTGCCACGAATCGACGCGGCCGGTCAGCCGCACGGTGTGGCCCTCGACGCTCACCTGGATGCGCTGGCTCTCGCGCAGCGTCTGGCGGATCAGCGCTTCCTCGATCTTGCGTTTCAGGTCGTCGACCTTGGGCTGCGCGCGCAGCGCGATCAGGTTGCTGATGCCGACCACGCCGGCCAGCGGGCGGATGGCCTTCTCGACGCTGCGGCGCTGGTAGTCCCAATCGACCTCGCCGCGCAGCGTGACCCAGCCTCGTTCCACGGTCAGCTGCACCGCACTCGGCGACACCGCGGTGTTCCAGCTCAGCGCCAGTTCGGCGTTGGCAGCGATCTCGGTGTCGCTGCGCAGGTGCTCCTTCAGCAGCCGCACGTCCAGCTCCACCGCGAGCGCCCTGACGCCGGCCACGCGCTGCGCGGCGCGCACCGCCGCATGCTTCTGCCCGAAGGTGCCGATGTGGCCCGTCAACGTGACGACGCCATCCTTCACCGCGACGCCGATCTGGGTGGCATGCGTGGCGGGATCCCACGCCAGCTCGGCCGAAACTTCCTGCTTGAGTTGCTCGTCGGTCTTCATGCTTTCTCCTGTGTGAAACGGGGTGACCGATCCAATCTAGGCGTTGCACGGGCACACACCTTGCGCTTGATCAACGCAGGCCGCGATGCGCCTCGCACATCGCGGTCCGTCGCTTTGCATGACGAGGGTTGCGCCCTGTCCCGACACCACCCGCCGGCAGGCCCGACGCGCGCCTCGGAGATCCTCGCCCGCACGGCGGCTGCGGGCCGGCCTCACGCTCATCGCGCTGGCAGCGCTCTCGGTGCTCGGCCCGTGGGCCTGGATCGGGGTCGTGCCGCTGCTGACCGGCGCGTTCGGCCGCTGCCCGGCCTACCTGCCGTTCGGCATCAACACCTGCAGGCTGCCGCGCTGAGCGCGGGGCAGCGCGAGGCAGCGCGCGGCCAGTGCCGCCGCCTGCAGCGGCCGGGTCGCGTCGATCGCGATGCAGCGCGGCTGCTCGTCGACCGCCAGCGGCTGCTGCCGTGCCGCCAGGTGCTCCAGCACCGTGCCGTCGGCCTCCGACGGGTCGTCGCCGCGCGCGCGGCGGGCGCGCACGCGCTCGTGCAGCACGGGCAGCGGCGCCTGCAGGTCGAGCACCGCGAACGGCACGCCCCAGGCCTGCGCGGCGGCCGCGAAATCGTCGCGCTCGCTGCGCTGCAGGAAGGCCGCATCGACCACCACCGTCCAGCCGGCGGCGATCGCGCGGCCGGCGTGCACGCGCAGCGCGGCTGCTCGTCG
>NZ_JBFUFP010000888.1:0-2303 GCF_056403375.1 Rhizobacter sp. P2_H2 | reverse complement strand
GGCCAGGACTCCCGCGCAGGGTGGCGACGAGACAACCTACCTGAACGCCTTCCTCGATGCCCGCGTGGCCGCGATGAAGACCGAGGAGGCCCACAGCGACACGACGCGCGTCGACACCGCGCAGCGCGTATGGCTGAAGGCCGGCAACTTCGACCTGAACACGCCGCTGAACTGGAAGGTCTACGGCGACAGCTTCAGCATCAAGTAGCACCTGGAACAATGCCTGAAAAGCCGAGCGGCGCCGTCGCCTGCCGGCGGCGTGGCAACATCGTTGCCCGATGCGCCCGTTGTCTTTCCGCCGCTGGTACCGCCCGGCCGCCCTCGTGGCTGGCCTGGCCCTGCTGCTCGGCCTGCAGCTCGGCTGCGCGACGCTCGACGAGCGCCAGCGCGCCTGGATCTTCCAGCCCGGCGACCGCGTCTGGTACGGCGGGGCGTCGGCCGCCCAGGGCATGGACGACGCCTGGATCGACTACCGCTCCAGCGCCGCCGAATCGCGCGGCCAGGCGGTCCGCCTGCATGGCCTGTGGCTGCCGCAGGACGATGCCGCGGCGCCGGTCCTGCTCTACCTGCACGGCGCCCGCTTCGACGTGCGCACCAGCGCATTGCGGATGCGGCGCATGCATGAACTGGGTTTCTCGGTGCTCGCGATCGACTACCGCGGCTTCGGCCGCAGCAGCCCCGGCCTGCCGTCGCAGGAGCTGGCCGCCGAGGATGCCCATGCCGCCTGGGACTGGCTGGCGCGGCAACGTCCGCAGRCGCGCCGCTTCATCTTCGGCCACTCGCTGGGCGGCGCGATCGCGGTGCAGCTCGCCGCCGAGGTGCACGACGAGGCGGGCCTGATCGTCGAGGGCAGCTTCACGTCGATCCCCGACGTGGTGTCGACCTTCCGCTGGGGCTGGCTGCCGGTCGGGCCACTGATCACGCAGCGCTTCGACGCCGCCTCGCGCATCGCCGAGGTCGGCTCGCCGGTGCTGGTGGTGCACGGCAGCGACGACACGCTGATCCGGCCGGCGCTCGGCCGCGCGCTGTTCGAGCGGGCGCGCGAGCCGAAGCGCTTCCTGCTGGTCGACGGGGCCTCGCACCACAGCACCAACGACCTGGGACAGCCGCAGTACCGCGAGGCGGTGGCCGAGCTGTTCGGCATCGGCAGGCCGCCGCACTGACGGGACACCTGTCTGGAACCCCGGCAGGGTGGATGTGCCACTCACCGGCATGTCCACTTGGCGTCGTCGCCCCGCCCACCATGAAACGCGTGCGCTCTGCCTCCGACCCGCGGCCCCAGGGGTTTGCCGACAGAAGCCTGCCCCTCGAAAAGGAACTGGTACGACGCGGCGCGATCGACAGGCATCTGCAGACCCATCAAGCCATCGTGGACCTGAGCGGCCACCAGCCTTCCGCGACCTTTGTTCAGACCTGGAAAGGCCCCGGCTGCATCGAGCTCCTCCAGGAATGCAACAGCCAGGACTGGGTGGCCAATTTCGGGCACATCGCCACGCTGTTCGGCATGACCGCGCTGACTGACGAGATCACAGGCCCCAGCCCCGAGCTGATCGCTCACCTGCTCGTCTACTGCCCGCAGATCGTCGACATGACGCTCGATGGATTCTTCGCCGATCGCGAACAGATTCCCGAGCTGAAAGCGGCGTTGTCGAACACGAGCCACCTGCGCAGCTTCCACTTCGCACCGGAGGACGTGGACCCCGGCATCGGCCTGTGCATCGTGCGCGGACTGCGCTCACACCATCACCTGACATCGTGGCGCCACTGGACCGACGACGACCCGGGCGCCATCGTCCCCGCGTTGGCGCGGACCCTGTCCGGCATGCAGAACCTGCAATGCCTGGATCTGTGCATCGACGAGTCATGGAACGCCGACCACTTCGAACGGATCGCGTGCCAGCTCGTGCACATGCCGGCCCTGCAGGACCTCAGGCTCTCGCTGGCGGCGGGCTGCCTCCATCTTTCGAGCTTCTTCCAGGCAGCAGCGGTAGCAGGCGGAGCCTTGCCTCTGGCAAGCCTGAGGCTGGACATCGCCCGCACAACCGCCGCCACGACCCGCAACACCGCGGCCGCGTTGATCCAGGCGATCGCCTCGTTGCCGAGGTTGATGTCACTGTGCGTGTCCTACCACGTGTTCCTGGCGATGGACCCGCAGGAACTGAGCCGTGCCATCAGACGGAATGGCGCCTTCGACACCCTCACGTTCCTGGACGCCCACGGCAGGAATCGCCTGGCCGAGATCCCCGACGACCTGGCCGCCGCACTGCGCGCCAACCGCAACCGCTTCGACCTCGCACCAGTCG
>NZ_JBFUFP010000887.1:0-2304 GCF_056403375.1 Rhizobacter sp. P2_H2 | reverse complement strand
TTCAAGCAGCTGCAGCGCGAGACCTACGCGCTGACGCCGCATGAGAAGCAGCAGCGCACGGTCAAGCGCTTCGAGAACCGCGATGTCGCGACCGGCGCCGTGATCGGCCTCGACCAGAAGGGCTGGGAGCGCGGCGGCGCGGAAGACGGCGGCATGGTCCGCGAGTACGCGCGCGACGCGCCCGGCGGCCTGCGCATCACGCTGCGCTTCAGCCCCGGCATCTTCGTCGCCGGCGGCGTGCTGGAGGCGCGCCAGTCGCTCGAGTGGCTCACGCTCGCGCGCCGCTCGGCCGAAGGCACCGTCGAAGCGCTATCGTTCGACGCACTCGACCCGGTGTCCGCCAGCGAGATGCTGCGCGACATCGACCTGCTGAACCCTGCCCTTTCACAGCCTCAGCCATGACCGACCGCACCACCGCCATCCGCAGCCAGCGCCCGCCCGCCGAGCTGCTCTACGCCGACGAGCTGGCCCAGCTCGCGAAGCACGACAGCGGCCCGGTGCCGCCAGGCTGGCGCCTGTCGATGAAGGCGGTGATGCGCTTCATCGGCGGCGCGCCGGGAATCCGCCGCAAGATCGTCTGCGCGCCCAGCCTGCTCGAGCGCGCGATGGTCACGCTGGCGTCGAACCGTGCGCTGCTGCTGGTCGGCGAGCCGGGCACCGCGAAGAGCCTGCTGTCGGAGCTGCTCGCGGCGGCCATCAGCGGCACCAGCACGCTGACCATCCAGGGCAGCGCCGCCACCACCGAGGACCAGATCAAGTACGGCTGGAACTACGCGCTGCTGCTCAACGACGGCCCGAGCCCGCGCGCGCTGGTGCCGTCGCCGCTGTACCGCGCGCTGCGCGACGGCCGCATCGTGCGCTTCGAGGAGATCACCCGCTGCCCGCCCGAGGTGCAGGACGGCCTGCTGTCGATCCTCTCCGAGCGGTTGCTGATGGTGCCGGAGCTCGCCGACGACAACGCGGTGTTCGCCGCGCAGGGCTTCAACCTGATCGCCACCGCCAACACCCGCGACCGCGGCGTCAACGAGATGTCGGCCGCGCTGAAGCGGCGCTTCGCGTTCGAGACGGTGTTCCCGATCGCCGACTACGACGAAGAGCTCGCGCTGGTGCGCGCCGAGCTGGCGCGGCTGCTGGCGCAGGACCAGATCGCGGTGCAGCCGTCCGACGACGTGCTGGAGGTGCTGGTCACCACGTTCCGCGAATTGCGCACCGGGCTCGACAAGGACGGCAATGCCGGCGAGCGGCTGTCGACCGTCGTCAGCACCGCCGAGGCGGTCAGCGTCGCGCATGCGGTCGCGCTGCGCGGCCACTACCTGCGCGGCGATGCCGGCCAGCCGGCCGACATCGTCGAGGCGCTGGCCGGCGCCGCCGCGAAGGACAACGCCGACGACCTGAAGAAGATCCGCCGCTACATCGAGCAGCGCGCCAGCCGCYGCAAGGGCGAGCACTGGCAGGCCWTCCACGCGGCGCGGCACCTGCTGCCGGAATGATGCCGACCGGCCCCGTCCGCGTGGTCGGCGTGCGCCACCACAGCCCCGCCTGCGCGCGGCTGGTGGCGCAGGTCATCGCGCAGGAGCGGCCRCAGGCCGTGCTGATCGAAGGCCCGAGCGATTTCAACCCGCGCCTCGGCGAGCTGCTGCTCGACCATGAACTGCCGCTCGCGCTGTACAGCTATGCCAACGAAGACGGGCAGGCGGCGCAGTGCTGGTTCCCGCTGCTCGACCATTCGCCGGAGTGGGTGGCGCTGCGCGAAGGCCGGGCAGTGGGCGCGGCGCTGCGCTTCATGGACCTGCCGCACTGGCGCTACCGCGCGCTGCCCGATGCGCAGCGCCGCACCGCCGGGCGGCGCAATGCCCGCTCGCGCTACGCGCAGGTGGTCGACCACCTGTGCCGCCGCTTCGGCTGTGACAGTGACGACGCGCTGTGGGATCACCTGTTCGAATCGCAGCCCGCCGACGCGTCGCCGGACGAGCTGTCGCGCAAGCTCGACCTGTACTTCGCCGAGCTGCGCGGCGACGAGGCCGGCACCCCGCAGGACCAGGCGCGCGAGGCCCACATGGCGCAGTGGATCGCGTGGGCGGCCGCCAACTTCGAGCGCGTGCTGGTGGTGTGCGGCGGCTGGCACAAGCCGGCGCTGGAGCGGACCCTTCGACAGGCTCAGGGCGAACGGGGGGGCGAGCCCGAGGTGCCGCAACCCGCCGATGACCGCGCCGCCGGCTGCTACCTGGTGCCGTTCGAGTTCCGCCAGGTCGATGCGCTCGGCGGCTATGCCGCGGGGCTGCCGTCGCCGATGTACTACCAGTG
>NZ_JBFUFP010000886.1:0-2304 GCF_056403375.1 Rhizobacter sp. P2_H2 | reverse complement strand
ACCACGCAGTCGCTCTTCTTGCCGCGCGGGTGGCAGACGATGCGCTCGCCGTCCGGCGTCTCGACGATGTAGTGGCGCCCGTGGCCGGCGACCACCAGCCCGGTGTCCAGCGCGACCGCGTGGCTCAAGCGAGGAAGGCGACGAGCGCGTCCGCCTTGGCCGCGCAGATGAAGTCGTTCAGCGAGATGCCGCCGACCGAATGCGTGTTGAAGCGCGCGACGCAGCGGTCGTAGCTGACGGCCAGCTCAGGGTGGTGGTCTTCGCTGTGGGCGATCCAGGCCAGCGCGTTCACGAACGCGATCGTCTCGTGGTAGTTCTTGAAGCTGAAGGTCTTCTCGATCGCGCCTTCATTCAGGTGCCAGCCGCTGACTTGCGCCAGGTGGCTGCGGACCTCGTTCGGGCCCATCGCGTCGGCGCCTTCCAGCGCCTTGCATTTCAGGTGCAGCAGGTTGCTCATGGTTCAGCTCGGTTGTGGGTGCGCCTGGGGGCGCGTCTGCGATTGAAGGGCCGCCAGGCGCTCGGTGGCCGGCGGATGGGAGTAGTAGAAGCGCGCGTACACCGGGTCCGGCGTCAGCGTCGTCGAATTGTCCTCATGCAGCTTCAGCAGGGCCGCGGCAAGGTCTTGGCCGTCCGCCTGCGAGCAGGCGTAGGCGTCGGCCTCGAACTCGTGCTTGCGCGACACGCGCGCCGCCAGCGGCGTGGCGAACACGCTGAACACCGGCATCGCGAGCATCAGCAGGATCAGCGCCAGTGCGTCGTTCGGGGCTGCCATCGACGGCTGCACGCCCAGGCCCAGGTAGAACCAGGCCTGGTTCGACAGCCAGCCGAGCAGCCCGAAGGCCAGCAGGCTCAGCACCGTCATCGTCAGGCTGCGCTTGAGCAGGTGGCGCAGCTTGAAGTGGCCGAGCTCGTGCGCCAGCACGGCTTCCATCTCGGGCGGGCTGAGCTTGTTGATCAGCGTGTCGTAGAAGATCACCCGCTTCGATTTGCCGAGGCCGGTGAACATCGCGTTCGCATGGGCCGAGCGCTTGCTGCCGTCCATCACGTAGAAGCCCTGGGCGGTGAAGCCGCAGCGTGCCATCAGCGCGAGCGCCTGCTCCTTCAGCGAGCCGTCGGGCAGCGGCTCGAACTTGTTGTAGAGCGGCATCACGACCAGCGGGTACACCACCTGCACGAACAGGCCGAACGCCGTCCACGCGAGCCAGGCCCAGAACCACCAGTACGCGCCGGCCGCGCCCATCAGCCACAGGATCAGCGCGACGATCGGCAGGCCGAGCGCGATGCCGACCAGCGTGTTGGTGACGAGGTCGCGCACGAAGAGCTGCCAGGTCATGCGGTTGAAGCCGAAGCGCGCCTCGAGGCGGAAGGTGGCGTACAGCTCGAACGGCAGCTCGAGCACGGCGCCGATCACCGAGAACGCGAACACCAGCGCCAGCTGGTAGGCAAGGCCGCCGAAGCGCGGGGCCAGCGCATCGCGCAGCACGGCATTCAGCGCATCGAGCCCGCCGAGCAGCGTCCAGCCGAGCAGCACGACGGCGCCGAAGGCCATCGTCACCAGCCCGAAGCGGCCCTTCGCGAGCGTGTAGTCGGCGGCTTTCTGGTGCGCGTCGAGCGACACCTTGCCGACGAAGGCGGCCGGCACGGCGTTGCGGTGGGCCGCGACGTGGCGCATCTGGCGCGTCGTGAGCCACAGGCGCAGCCCGAGCGAGGCGAGCAGCGCGGCGGCGAACAGCAGGGTCAGGTGAATGGCTTGCATGGGCTGCAAGTGTAGGGCGCGGTCGGCGAGAATGCCCCCAAGGAGAAAACCATGAGCGACATCGCAAGCCCGCTGCAGCAAAGCGACCAGAACCTGATCTGGATCGACCTCGAGATGACCGGCCTCTACCCGGACACCGACCGCATCATCGAGATCGCGGTCGTCGTGACCGATGCCCAGCTGACGCAGCGCGTCGAGGGCCCGGTGTTCGCGATCCACCAGAGCGACGCGACGCTCGACGCGATGGACGCCTGGAACAAGGGCACGCACGGCCGCAGCGGCCTGATCGACCGCGTGAAGGCGTCGACCATCGACGAGGCCTCGGCCGAGGCGCAGGTGATCGACTTCCTGAAGCGCTATGTCGGCAAGAGCACCTCGCCGATGTGCGGCAACAGCATCTGCCAGGACCGCCGCTTCCTGGCGCGCACGATGCCCAAGCTGGAAGCCTTCTTCCACTACCGCAACCTCGACGTCAGCACGCTGAAGGAGCTGGCCAAGCGCTGGAAGCCGGAGATCCTCGCCGGCTTCAGGAAGGCGCAGGCCCACAC
>NZ_JBFUFP010000885.1:0-2305 GCF_056403375.1 Rhizobacter sp. P2_H2 | reverse complement strand
CCCTAGCAGTAGTCGAAAAACCTGAAGGAAGATTGAATGAGTGCCATTGTTGACATCGTCGGCCGCGAGATCCTCGACAGCCGCGGCAACCCGACCGTCGAATGCGACGTGCTGCTGGAATCCGGCGTGATGGGCCGCGCCGCGGTGCCCTCGGGCGCCTCCACCGGCTCGCGCGAGGCGATCGAACTGCGCGACGGCGACAAGAACCGCTACCTCGGCAAGGGCGTGCTGAAGGCGGTCGAGCATGTGAACACCGAGATCAGCGAGGCCGTGCTCGGCCTCGACGCCTCGGAGCAGGCCTTCCTCGACCGCACGCTGATCGACCTGGACGGCACCGAGAACAAGAGCCGCCTGGGCGCGAACGCGACGCTGGCCGTCTCGATGGCGGTGGCGCGCGCCGCGGCTGAAGAGAGCGGCCTGCCGCTGTACCGCTACTTCGGCGGCTCGGGCGCGATGCAGATGCCGGTGCCGATGATGAACGTCATCAACGGCGGCGCGCACGCGAACAACAGCCTCGACCTGCAGGAGCTGATGATCATCCCGGTGGGCGCCCCGAGCTTCCGCGAGGCGATGCGCTACGGTGCCGAGGTGTTCCACGCACTGAAGAAGATCATCAACGACAAGGGCATGAGCACCGCGGTCGGCGACGAAGGCGGCTTCGCCCCGAGCGTCGCGAGCCACGAGGCGGCGATCCAGCTGATCCTGCAGGCGATCGACAAGGCCGGCTTCGTGGCCGGCGAGCAGATCGCGCTCGGCCTCGACTGCGCGGCCAGCGAGTTCTACAAGGACGGCAAGTACGTGCTGAGCGCCGAAGGCCTGACGCTGAGCGCGCCCGAGTGGACCGACATCCTCGCGACCTGGGTCGACAAGTACCCGATCATCAGCATCGAAGACGGCATGGCCGAAGGCGACTGGGACGGCTGGAAGCACATCACCGAGCGCCTGACGACCAAGGTGCAGCTGGTGGGTGACGACCTGTTCGTCACCAACACGAAGATCCTGAAGGAAGGCATCGACAAGCGCATCGCGAACTCGATCCTGATCAAGATCAACCAGATCGGCACACTGACCGAGACCTTCGCGGCGATCGAGATGGCCAAGCGCGCCAACTACACCGCGGTGATCAGCCACCGCTCGGGCGAGACCGAAGACTCGACGATCGCCGACATCGCGGTCGGCACCAATGCCGGCCAGATCAAGACCGGTTCGCTGAGCCGCTCGGACCGCATGGCGAAGTACAACCAGCTGCTGCGCATCGAGGAAGACCTGGGCGATGTCGCGAGCTATCCGGGCCGCGGCGCGTTCTACAACCTGCGCTGATCCGGGCCCGTGCGCCTCGTCACCCTCGGCCTCATCGCGCTGCTGGCCCTCGTCCATGCCGAACTGTGGTTCGGCAAGGGCGGCGTGCCGCGCGTGATGGAGCTGCAGGCCAAGCTCGACCAGAAGAAGGGCGAGAACGACGCGGCGCGCGCGCGCAACGAGCGCCTGGTCGCCGAGGTCAGCGACCTGAAGGAAGGCCTGGAGATGGTCGAGGAGAAGGCGCGCTTCGAACTCGGCATGGTCAAGCCGGACGAGATCTACGTCCAGGTGTCGACCGCCAAGCGCTGATCGCCATTTCCTGATGGACGCTTTGCTGCTAGCGCTGCAGCCGCTGTTCGCTGCGGCCTTCACGCTGTGGGGCTCGCCCGTCACCTGGGTCGAGGTGATCGCCTTCGTGCTGGCGATCGCGATGGTCGTCTGCAACATGCGCGTCGACCCGCTCGGCTGGCCGCTCGCGATCGTCAGCTCGCTGCTCTACGTCGCGCTGTTCTGGGACAGCAAGCTGTATGGCGACGCGAGCCTGCAGGTGTTCTTCGCGCTGGTCGCCGGCTGGGGCTGGTGGCAATGGCTGCGCGGCACGCAGGGCGACGGCCGTGGGCTGCGGGTGCGTTCGCTGGGCCCGCGCGGCCGGCTGGCCGTGGTCGTCGCGACCCTCGCGCTGTGGCCGGCGCTCGGCTGGTTCCTGAAGCGTTTCACCGACACCGATGTTCCGTGGTGGGATGCCTTCCCCACGGCCGCGAGCGTGGTCGGGCAGTGGCTGCTCGGCCGCAAGTACGTCGAGAACTGGCCGATGTGGGTGGTGGTCAACACCGTCAGCGTCGGGCTGTTCGCGTACAAGGGACTGTGGCTGACGGTCGCGCTGTACGCGATCTTCGTCGGCATGTCGTTCGCCGGCTGGCGCGCGTGGCGCAAGGTGGAGCAGGCCGCGTGAGCCACGCGAGCCACGTCATTGCGATCGTCGGCGCCGAGAGCACCGGCAAGACGA
>NZ_JBFUFP010000884.1:0-2305 GCF_056403375.1 Rhizobacter sp. P2_H2 | reverse complement strand
ATCATGACGGCGCATGCCGGCGCGATCGATGTCGAGAGCGAGCCGGGGCGCGGCAGCACCTTCCACCTCTACTTCCCGCTGTTGCCGCTCCGGCCGCAGCGCGCCGACGCCACCGCCGAGCCGGCGCGCGTGCCGGCGGGCCGCGGCCAGCACGTGATGGTGGTCGACGACGACCCGGCGATGCTGTTGATGGTGGAGAGCCTGCTGCAGCGCGCCGGCTACCGCGTGACCGGCATCGACCAGCCGCGCGACGCGGCAGCGAAGCTGCAGGCCGATCCCGCGGCCTACGACCTGGTGGTGACCGACTACAACATGCCGGAGCTGACCGGCATGGAGCTGGCGGCCGAGATCGCGCGCATCCGCGCCGACCTGCCGGTGGTGATCAGCTCAGGCTTCATCTCCGACGAGATGCGGGCCGCGGCGCAGCAGGCCGGCGTCAAGGGCCTGATGCAGAAGGAGTACACGCTGGAGCAGCTGGGCGGCATCGTGCATGCCGTGCTGAACCCGGCGCCGGGCGCCGGGTGACAGGGATCACCAGCCGTCGCTGCCGCCGCCGTCCGAGCCACCACCCCCGCCGCCGCTGTCCCAGTCGCCGCCCGAGCCGAAATCGACCGAGCGGCTCGACAGCTCGTCGGCCGCGCCGTTGTCGAAGTAGCCGGGGCTCATGCCGCCATCCGATGCAGGGCTGGCCGACGACGAACCGCCGTCGCGGTGGCCGTCCAGCAGCTTCTCGGCCAGCATGCCGGCCGCGAAACCGCCGGCCGCTGCCAGGCCGGTGCCCAGCATGCCGCTGCCCTGGCCGCCGCCCATCGGGCTGTAGTTGGGGCCGTAGCCACCGCTCTGCATGCCGCCGTAGGCGGGCGCCATCGACTGCACGTTGCGGCGGGCGCTGAACATGCGCCACAGCAGCACCGCGATCACCGCGAAGCCGGCGCCCCAGATCCAGCCGGGAATGCCGCTGCTGCGCTGCGCGGCGGCGCGGGGTGCCTGCGCCGCGGTACCGGTACCGGCCGCCGTGCCGCCGGCCGAGGTGGTGGCGCGCTGCTCACGCTCCAGCAGCTGCTCGAAGCTCTTGAACTTGTCGGGCTGCGTGAAGCCGATCGCCGGGTCGAGCTGCTGCGCGAGGCGGGCCTCCTGGAGCGCGAACTCGAAGCGCTTGTTGTGCGCCAGGATCTCGGCGTAGACGTAGTGCGCCTTCGCGCTGCCGGGCTTGGCCGCGACCACGTCGCGCATCAGCACCTCGGCCTGGGCATAGTTGCCCTTCTGCACCTCGGCCTGCACATCGGTGACGGACGGCAGCGCGAACGCCGCGGCCGACACCAGACCCATGGCCACGAAGGCCAGCATGGCAAGAAGTCGTTTCATGTCCGTTTGCCTTTCATAAGGAATCTGCGGCCTTCAGGTGGGGGCCGATGCGCCGGTCACAAGGGCCTGCCGCAGCTCGGCCCGGGCGTGCCGCATCACGGCGATGCCGCCCTGCAGGCCGAGGCCGGCCATCAGCAGCGCGACCACGACATCGGGCCACATCGTACCGGTGCCGAACACGCCGACCGCCGCCAGCAGCACCGCGGCGTTCCCGATCGCATCGTTGCGGCTGCACAGCCACACCGAGCGCATGTTGGCATCGCCCTCGCGGAAGCGGTAGAGCAGCAGCGCGACGCCCAGGTTCACCGCCAGCGCCAGCGCACCGATCCAGCCCATCGTGGCCGGTGCCGGCGACGCGCCGTACCAGGCATGCCACAGCGCCAGCCCCAGCACGCCGGCGCCATAGACCGCCATCGTCGCGCCCTTGAGCCAGGCGACCCGCGGCCGCCAGACCGCGGCCATGCCGAGCGCGACGAGGCTCAGCCCGTAGTTGACGGCATCGCCGAAGAAATCGGCCGCATCGGCCAGCAGCGAGGCCGAATCGGCATGCACGCCGCCGCCGATCTCCAGCACGGCCATGCCGGCGTTCAGCGCCAGCGCGACCCACAGCACGCGGCGGTAGCCGGCCGACACCGGGCCGGTGGGCAGGTGGTCATGGGAATGGCCGTGGCCGCCTGCCCCGTCGTGGGCGTGGCTCTGGTTGTCGTGATCGCAGCAATGTCGTGACATGGACAACTCGTGGCAAGGCGGAAGCGCTGTGGCACATTCGAAAGCCTGGAGTCCCTCCAAGGTCAAGTCCCCATGCGCATCAAGGATGTATCCGAAGCCACCGGCGTGCCGGCCGACACCATCCGGCACTACGAGAAGGCCGGGCTACTGCCGCTGCCGGCGCGCGCCGGCAACAACTACCGCCGCTACACCGAGGCCGATGTGCAACGGC
>NZ_JBFUFP010000883.1:0-2306 GCF_056403375.1 Rhizobacter sp. P2_H2 | reverse complement strand
GGTTGGCATCGAGCTGCTCGACGGCCGCTCGCACGAGGTGCTGGCCGCCTGCGACGTCACGCTGATCGCGAGCGGCACGGCGACGCTCGAGGCGGCGCTCTTCAAGCGGCCGATGGTCATCACCTACGCGATGAACTGGCTGAGCTGGCAGATGATGAAGCGCATGGGCTACCAGCCCTGGGTGGGTTTGCCGAACATCCTGCTCGGGGAATTCGCGGTGCCCGAGCTCTTGCAGGACGACGCGACGCCGCAGAGACTGGCGGCTGCGGGTCTTGACTGGCTCGACAAGCCGGAAGAGTCCGCTGCCATTGCCCGGCGTTTCACCGAACTGCACCGCCGACTGCGCTGCAACACTGTCCAGGCTGCCACCGATGCGATCGAGAAAGTCCTCCGGTCCTGAGCAGTTCGGCCTGCGCTTCGACGCCATCGGCCTGGTGGCGGGCGTGGACGAAGCCGGCCGCGGCCCGTTGGCCGGCCCGGTGGTCGCCGCGGCGGTGATCCTCGACGACCAGCGTCCGATCAAGGGGCTGGACGATTCGAAGAAGCTGTCGGCCGCGGTGCGTGCGCGGCTGTACGACGAGATCCGCGAGAAGGCCTTGTGCTGTGCGGTGGCCGAGGCGAGCGTCGAGGAGATCGACACGCTGAACATCCTGCAGGCGACGATGCTGGCGATGCGCCGCGCGGTCGAGGGCTTGCGGCTGGTGCCGGTGAAGGTGCTGGTCGATGGCAACCGCCTGCCGGTGCTGAAGATCGCGGCCGAGGCCATCGTGCAGGGCGATGCGCTGGTGCAGTCGATCTCGGCGGCATCGATCCTCGCGAAGGTGCACCGCGACCGCTTGTGCCTCACGCTGCACGAGCAGCACCCGCAGTAYGGCTTCGACGAGCACAAGGGCTACGGCACGCCGATGCACCTGGCCGCGCTGAAGCAGCACGGGGCCTGCGTGCACCACCGCCGCTCGTTCGCACCGGTGCGTGAGGCGCTGCTGCCGCTGGGTATGCCGGTGTCCGTGTCCTTTGCGGTGCCCGCCGAATGATGGGCGCCGAGTGATGGCGGCAGCGATCAAGGCGATCAGTTCGCGCGACAACCCGTTGCTGGTGCGGCTGCGCAAGCTGGCGGCCGACCCGGGGGGCTACCGCAAGCACGGCGAGGTGCTGCTGGAGGGCGATCACCTCGCCGCGGCGCTGCTGCAGCGTGGCGGGCTGCCGTCGCAGGCGGTGATCACCGAAGCGGGCTGGCAGGTGCCGGCGCTGCGGGCGTTGGCCGAGCGCGCACCGCAGGTGGCCGTGGTGCCTGCGGCGCTGATGGCGGGCATCGGCACGCTCGAGTCGGCCGCTCCGCTGATGTTCGTGCTGCCCTGGACGGGTGGTGCGTCGCTGCAGGCCGATGCGCCGAGCGTCGTGCTCGATCGACTGCAGGACGCCGGCAACGTCGGCGCGGTGCTGCGCAGTGCGGCCGCCTTCGGCTTCACGCAGGTGATCGCGTTGAAGGGCACCGCGGCGCTGTGGTCGCCGAAGGTGCTGCGCGCCGGCATGGGCGCGCATTTTGCGCTGCGGCTGGTCGAGGGCCTCGAAGCCGATGCGCTGGCGGCGTTGACCGTTCCATTGCTGGCCACCAGCTCGCACACACCGCACGAGATCCATCGCGCAACGCTGCCTTGGCCGTGCGCCTGGGTGCTGGGTCACGAAGGGCAGGGTGTGTCCACGGCGCTGATGGCGCGTTGTGCGCAGGCATTGCGCATTCCGCAGCCAGGCGGCGAGGAGTCGCTCAACGTTGCCGCCGCCGCGGCGGTGTGCCTCTACGAGTCGGCGCGGCAAAGAATCTGACGCGCGCGAACCGCTCGCCTCAATACATCAGCCGATCCGGCCGGATATCCCGCAGGATGGTCGTCGCGATCTCCTCGATCGATTTGTGCGTCGACGACAGCCACGCGATGCTCTCGCGCCGCATCATCGCCTCGGCCTCCGACACCTCGTGCCGGCAGTTCTCGATGCTGGAGTACGGGCTGTTCGGCCGCCGCTCATGGCGGATCTCGGCCAGCCGCTCCGGCGCAATCGTCAGCCCGAAGCATTTCTTGCGGTGCGGCGCCWGCCCCGCCGGCAGCACGCGGCGGTCGAAATCTTCCGGGATGAGCGGGTAGTTGGCCGCCTTGATGCCATGTTGCATCGCCAGGTACAGCGAGGTCGGCGTCTTGCCGCTGCGGCTCACGCCGACCAGGATCACGTCGGCCTCGGCCAGGTTCTTCGACGATTGCCCGTCGTCGTGCGCCAGCGAGAAGTTGATCGCCTCGATGCGGTCGGTGTACTCC
>NZ_JBFUFP010000882.1:0-2308 GCF_056403375.1 Rhizobacter sp. P2_H2 | reverse complement strand
CCGAACCTCGATGCGCAGAAGAACAGCGGCGACTTCGTCGCGCTCGAAGCCCTGCTGGCGGGCGATTTCGACAAGACCCGCAAGAGCTACCAGGCGGCCGTCGACGAGCTCGCCGCGCTGGCCACGGCCCGCGCCGCTGCCGCGCAGGAGCATGCAGAGACCGGCACCAACCTCGCGGCCACCGTGGTCGGCGTGCTGGTGCTGGTGTGCGTCGCGATCGCCGGCGGTTTCGGCTGGTGGCTGACCCGTTCGATCGCCGCGCCGATCGGCGAAGCGGTGCGGCATGCCCGCGCGATCGCCGGCGGCGACCTGTCGCAGACGCTGTCGATCCAGGCCGGCGGCGAAGCCGGCGAGCTGGCACGCGCGCTGGCCGACATGCAGGCCTCGCTGCGCCGGCTGGTCGGCGAGGTGCGCAGCACCACCGACAGCATCACGACCGCGAGCGCCGAGATCGCGACCGGCAACCAGGACCTGAGCGTGCGCACCGAGCAGACCGCGAGCAACCTGCAGCAGGCGGCCTCGTCGATGGAGCAGCTGACCGGCACCGTCAAGCAGAGCGCCGATTCGGCCCGCCAGGCCAACCAGCTGGCCTCGTCGGCCGCCGAGGTCGCCGCCCGTGGCGGCTCGGTCGTCGCCCAGGTCGTCTCGACGATGGACGAGATCAATGCCAGCTCGAAGAAGATCAACGACATCATCGGCGTGATCGACGGCATCGCGTTCCAGACCAACATCCTGGCGCTGAACGCCGCGGTCGAAGCCGCGCGTGCCGGCGAACAGGGCCGCGGCTTCGCGGTSGTCGCCAGCGAAGTGCGCAGCCTCGCGCAGCGCAGCGCGCAGGCGGCCAAGGAAATCAAGGGCCTGATCGGCGCCAGCGTCGACCGCGTCGAGGCCGGCTCGCGCCTGGTGGCCGATGCCGGCAAGACGATGAGCGAGATCGTCGGCTCGGTGCAGCGCGTCTCGAACATCATCGGTGAAATCACCGCCGCCTCGTCCGAGCAGAGCGACGGCATCGGCAGCGTCAACGCCGCCGTGACCCAGCTCGACCAGATGACGCAACAGAACTCGGCCCTCGTCGAAGAGAGCGCCGCGGCCGCCGAGAGCCTGAAGGACCAGGCGCTGCGCCTGTCGCAGGCCGTCGGCGCCTTCCGACTCGAACACTGAGACACACCATGCGCATTCAAGACCTCCGCATCGGCACCCGCATCTGGTTCGCCGTCGGCACCTTCATCGTCGCGCTGCTGGCGCTGATCGCCTTCGCCGCGTGGCGCTCGGCCCAGGTGCAGGCGTTCTCCGACGAGGCGCTGGCGCTGTCGGAAACCAAGATCCGCACGGCCGCCCGCTGGGCCGGCCTGACCGAGGCCGCGGTGTCGCGCGCCCAGGCCGGCGCGATCAGCAGCGATCCGTCGGTGCGCGTCGCGTTCAAGGAGACCAACGACAAGGCCATCGCGCAGATCACCGAGCTGCAGAAGCAGCTGAAGGAGCTGCCGCAGACCGAGGCCGAGACGCAGCAGATGGCGAAGATCGCCGCCGACCGCAAGGTCGTGCTCGACACCTCGGCCGAGATCACGAAGAAGAAGGAAGCCGGCGACCAGGAGGGCGCCCGCGCGCTGGCGATGGGCGGCTTCGCGCAGGCCGTCGACACCTACATGCAATCGCTGCGCGGCTTCGTCGCGCTGCAGGAGCAGGCGGCCCAGGCCACGCGCGAACGGCTGTCGGCCGAGCGCCGCAAGACGGTGATGGTGGCGGCCGGCGTGGTCGGGCTGATCATCCTCGGTGCGCTGTTCGGCACCTTCGCGCTCGTCGGCTCGATCCGCCGCCCGCTCGGCGAAGCGATCGCGCTGGCCGACTCGATCGCCGGCGGCGACCTGAGCCCGCGGCCGGCCGTGATGCGCGGCGACGAGATGGGCGACCTGATGCGCGCGCTGCAGACGATGACGGCCGCGCTCGGCCGCGTCGTGCAGCAGGTGCACACCGCCAGCGACAGCATCCGAACCGCCAGCACCGAGATCGCCAGCGGCAACCAGGACCTGAGCGCCCGCACCGAGCAGACCGCGTCCAGCCTGCAGCAGACCGCCTCGTCGATGGAGCAGWTGACCGGCACCGTCAAGCAGAGCGCCGACTCGGCCCGCCAGGCCAACCAGCTGGCCTCGTCGGCCGCYGARGTCGCGGCACGCGGCGGCTCGGTGGTCTCGCARGTCGTSACSACGATGGACGAGATCAATGCCAGCTCGAAGAAGATCGCCGACATCATCGGCGTGATCGACGGCATCGCGTTCCAGACCAACATCCTGGCGCTGAACGCCGCGGT
>NZ_JBFUFP010000881.1:0-2317 GCF_056403375.1 Rhizobacter sp. P2_H2 | reverse complement strand
CCATCGCGGCGATCGAGGTCTTCATGTCGGCCGCGCCGCGCCCGTAGAGCTTGCCGTCGCGGTGCGTCGGCACGAACGGGTCGCTCTGCCACTGCGCGAGCGGGCCGGTGGGCACCACGTCGGTGTGGCCGGCGAACATCAGCAGCTTGCCGCCGCTTTTGCCGGATCCCTGGCCACGGCGCACCGCCCACAGGTTGGTGACGCGGAAATCGGCCGGGCCGCTCTCGATCGTCTCGCACTCGAAGCCGAGCGGCGCGAGCCGTTCGATGAGCAGCGCCTGGCAGCCGCCGTCGTCGGGGGTGACGGAGCGGCGGCTGATCAGGGCCTCGGTGAGCTGCAGGGTCGCGAACATCGGGAATCAGGAACGGAGATCAGAAGCGAGTCGAAAACCCGGTGTTGCGGTCGTCGTGCACGTCCAGCGTGATCTCGGTGAAGGTCGGCTGGTCGTCGGTCTCTTCCTTCTTCGGGACCTGGCGCGACACCGGTTCGGTGTCGTTCGCCAGGCGCCACATCAGGTTGGTCGGCGAGTCGGAGAACGCGAGGCCCTCGTCGCGCGTGATCACGCCTTCGGTGATCAGGCGGGCGAGGTCGGACTCGAAGSTCTGYGAGCCTTCGGCCATSGATTTCTCCATCGCTTCCTTGACGCCGTTGAAGTCGCCCTGCTCGATCAGCTCGGACACGAGCTTGGTGTTCAGCAGCACCTCGACGGCCGGGCGGCGCCCGCCGGCGGTCGCGCGCACCAGCCGCTGCGAGACGACCGCGCGCAGGCCGGCGGCCAGGTCGGCCAGCAGCGCGGGGCGCGATTCGGGCGAGTAGAACGACAGGATCCGGCCGAGCGCGTGGTAGCTGTTGTTCGCGTGCAGCGTCGACACCACCAGGTGGCCCGACAGCGCGTACGAGATCGCCATCGTCATCGTCTCGCGGTCGCGGATCTCGCCGATGTAGATGCAGTCGGGGGCCTGGCGCAGCGCGTTCTTCAGCGCGACCTGCAGCGATTGCGTGTCGCGGCCGACCTCGCGCTGGTTCACGACCGAGCGCTTGTTGCTGAACATGAACTCGATCGGGTCCTCGATGGTCAGGATGTGGCCGGCCATCTGCTGGTTGCGCTGTTCCAGCATCGACGCGAGCGTGGTGCTCTTGCCGGTGCCGGTGGCGCCCACCATCAGGATCAGGCCGCGCTTCTCGAGCACCAGCGTGTTCAGCACCTGCGGCAGGTTCAGGGTGCCGAGTGCCGGGATGTCGTGCGGGATGCAGCGGAACACCGCGGCGATCGAGCCGCGCTGGCGGAACGCGCTGAGCCGGAAGCTGCCGACGCCCGACAGCCCGATGCCCACGTTCAGCTCGCCGGTGTCTTCCAGGTCTTCGAGCTGGGTCGGCGTGAGCAGCTCGGCCAGCAGCTGGCGGGGCTGGGTGGCGGTGAGCGGCTGGTCGCTCAGCTGCAGGATCTGGCCGTTGATCTTGATCAGGATCGGCGTGTTGGCCGACAGGTAGACGTCGGAGGCGCCCTTGTCGGCCATCAGCCGCAGCACGCGTTCCATGTTGCCGCCGTTGGAGGCTGCTGTCATCGCTGTGTCCTTTCGGGACCTTGTTGAACGGAAGAAGGCATCATGGCACGCCGGCCGGCGGGTTCAGGGGTCAGGCGCGCAACAGTTCGTTGATGCTGGTTTTCGCGCGGGTTTGCGCGTCGACGCGCTTGACGATGACGGCGCAGTACAGGCTGTACTTGCCGTCGGCGCTGGGCAGGTTGCCGCTGACCACCACCGAGCCGGCCGGGATGCGGCCATAGGTGACTTCGCCGGTCGCGCGGTCGTAGATCTTGGTGCTCTGGCCGATGTAGACGCCCATCGAGATGACCGAGTTCTCCTCGACGATCACGCCTTCGACCACCTCGGAGCGGGCGCCGATGAAGCAGTTGTCCTCGATGATGGTCGGGTTGGCCTGCAGCGGCTCCAGCACGCCGCCGATGCCGACGCCGCCCGACAGGTGCACGTTCTTGCCGATCTGGGCGCACGAGCCGACGGTGGCCCAGGTGTCGACCATCGTGCCTTCGTCGACGTAGGCGCCGATGTTGACGTACGACGGCATCAGGATCACGTTCTTCGCGAGGTAGCTGCCGTGGCGCGCGACGGCCGGCGGCACCACGCGCACGCCGGCGGCACGCACTTCCTCATCGCTGATGTGCGAGAACTTGGTCTTGACCTTGTCGAAGAAGGTCAGTTCGCCGGCATGCATCAGTTGGTTGTCGTTCAGGCGGAACGACAGCAGCACCGCCTTCTTGACCCACTGGTTGACCTTCCACTGGCCGACGCTCTCGCGC
>NZ_JBFUFP010000880.1:0-2324 GCF_056403375.1 Rhizobacter sp. P2_H2 | reverse complement strand
GTCGAGCACCGGCGCAACGCGCGGCGGCCGCTCGACCAGCTCGCGCCCCACCATCAGCCGCACCAGCTCGCCGGTCGAGGTGCCGGCCATCGGCTGCGTCGCGACGTGCCGGCCGTTGCGCAGCACCGTGACGCGGTCGCAGACCTCGAACAGCTCCTGCAGGTGGTGCGAGACGAACACCACCGTGACGCCGTCGTCGCGCAGCTTGCGGATGATCGCCAGCAGGCGGTCGGTCTCGCGCGGGGTCAGCGTGGCGGTGGGTTCGTCCATGATGACGATGCGCGCGGTTCCCGCAGCCCCGCCGCCGCGCTGGTTCGACAGCGCCTTCGCGATCTCGATCAACTGCTGCTGCGCCATGCCCAGCGTGCCGACGCGCGTGGCCGGCGACAGCTCGTCCAGCCCGACCAGCGCGAGCAGCTCGCGCGCCCGCTGGTCCATCGCGGCGCGGTCGAGCAGGCCGAGCCGGGTGCGCGGCAACCGCTCGAACAGCAGGTTCTCGGCCACCGACAGCTCGCCCAGCATGTGCAGCTCCTGGTGCACGACGCGGATGCCGGCGCGCATCGCCGCCAGCGGCGACTGCGGCGCGTAGGCCTCGCCGAACAGCCGCATGCGGCCGGCGTCGGGGCGGTCGGCGCCGCACAGGATCTTGATCAGGCTGGACTTGCCGGCGCCGTTCTCGCCGGCCAGCGCGTGCACCTCGCCGCGCCTCAGCGTGAGGTCGACGCCGTCGAGCGCGATCACGCCGGGGTGCCGGCGCGTCAAGCCCTGCAGCTCGAGCGCGACGGTGGCGGTGGTGGCGGTGATGTTGTTGTCGTGCTGGTCCACGCGCGGGCTCCCTGGACCGCGCGGTTTTACTTCAGGTTCTTGGCCGTGACGAGCTCGATCGGCGTCTTGACCCAGCCCTTCAGCGGCTGCTTGTCCTTGCGCGACTTGATGCCGTAGTCGATCGCGTTGGCGGCCATCTCGGTGCCGAACTGGTCGACGGTGGCGAGCACCTTGCCCTGCTTGATCAGCGGGCGGATGGCCGGGATGTTGTCGAAGCCCACCACCTTGATCTGCCCGGACTTGCCCGCGGCATCGAGCGCCTTCGAGACGCCGAGCGCCATCGAGTCGTTGGCGACCATCACGCCCTTGATGTCGGGGTTGGCGGTCAGGATGTTCGTGAAGACGGCGTTCGCCTCCTCGGTCTCCCAGTGCGCGGTCTGCGACGCGACGATGTTCAGCTTGCCGGCCTTGGCCGCGTCCTCGAAGCCCAGCTTGCGCTGCAGCGCGTTGTCGGCGCCGGGGTTGCCTTCGATGATGACGATCTTGGCGCCCGGGCCGATCGCCTTCGCGAGTTCATCGCCGGCCATCTTGGCGCCGGCGCGGTTGTCAGGGCCGACGAAGGCGAGGTCGAGGCCGGCCTTCTTCATCGCTGCGGGATCCAGCGCCACGTCGAAGTTGACGACCGTGATGCCGGCCTTCAGCGCCTTCGCGACCGGCGCGACCATCGCCCGCGAATCGGCCGGCGCGATCACGATCACGTCGTACTTCTGCGTCACGAAGTTCTCGACCGCGGCGGTCTGCGCGTCGAAGTCGGTCTCCGACTGCATGCCGACGGCCTTCAGCGAGAAGTCGCCGCGCTTCTTCTCGTGGGCCAGCGCGCCTTCGGTCATGTTCTTGAAGAACTCGTTGGCCAGCGACTTCATCACCAGGCCGACGCGCGGCTTGGCGTCGTCGGCATGGGCGGCGGTCAGGAAGAAGCCGGCGGCCAGGGCCGTGGCGGCCACGGCGATGCTGCGGCGGCGGCTGTGGAATGCGATCGTCATTGCGAGTGTCTCCTCGAGGCGTGGATTGTTGCCCGGACGTCGGGTCGATGAACCGCCCGGACAGTACTTCGTTCGCACCACGTTTTCGTCGCTATGACTGTCGTTTTCATACGCAAACGTTTGCGCGAACGTTTGCTATTTGAATTTCATCGCAAATCAATGACCAGAGGGAATACCCGAGGATCGGTCGACGTCCCCGTCGACCGAGGGATCGCGCTTCTTTTTTAGACCGCGAAGTCCGACAGTTGCTTGCCGGCGGCCAATGCATCACGCAGCCACTTCGGGCGCGGCCCGCGGCCGCCCCAGACGTTGCCGGACTCGTCGCGGAACTTGACGTCACCGCCCGCCTTCTTGCGACCACGCTTCGCTGCGACCTTCTTGGTGGCAGCCTTCGGGCCGCGCCTGGCGCCCCCGAGACCCAGGTCGGCGGCCGTCAGGCCATAGGCCTCGATCGCTTCCTTGATGCGTACGACGACGCCTTCGACTTCCTTGCGCTGCAGCTTCTCGGCTTCGCGC
>NZ_JBFUFP010000879.1:0-2336 GCF_056403375.1 Rhizobacter sp. P2_H2 | reverse complement strand
GCGTGGCGCGTTCGCGCTGACGCGCCCGCCCGGCCACCACGCCGGCGCCGATTTCTTCGGCGGCTACTGCTTCCTGAACAATGCGGCGCTGGCCGCGCAGACGCTGCGCGATGGCGGCTTCGAGCGTGTCGCGGTGCTCGACGTCGACTACCACCACGGCAACGGCACGCAGAGCATCTTCTACGAGCGGGCCGACGTGCTGACGGTGTCGCTGCATGGCGATCCGCGCACCGAGTACCCGTTCTACCTGGGGCATGCGGACGAGCGCGGCGCCGGGGCCGGCGTGGGCTTCAACCTGAACCTGCCGCTGCCGCGCGGCACCGACTTCGCGCGCTGGCGCGCGGCGCTGGGTGCGGGCACCGAGGCGATCGGCCGCTTCGGCGCGCAGGCGCTGGTGGTGTCGCTCGGCGTCGACACCTTCGAGGGCGACCCGATCTCCAGCTTCGCGCTGCGCAGCGCCGACTACCTGCAGGTGGGCAGCGACATCGCCGCGCTGCAACTGCCGACGGTGTTCGTGTTCGAGGGCGGCTACGCGGTCGCCGAGGTCGGCGTCAACGCGGTCAACGTGCTGGAAGGCTTCGAGAAGGGCGCTGCATGACATTCGAAATCCGGCAGGCGGACAGCGTGCGGCAGTTCGCGGCGGTGGAGACCGCGCCTGAACACGTCGACGACACCGCGCGTTACCTCGAAGGGCTGTTCGCCTCGGGGTCGTCGCGGCCTGAGTGGTGCTTCGTCGCCTGGCGCGACGGCCGGCCCTGCGGGCGTATCGCGTTCTGGGCCCTGCCGCGGGTCGGCCGGCCGCTCGACATCGTGCTGCTGAACCTGCCCTGGGAAGGCGAGGCCGACGCCATCGGGCGGGCGCTGCTGGATGGCGCGCGCCGGGCGATGGCCRACGCGGGCCTGACGACCGTGGGCCACTGCCACGACCACCCGCCGCGCACGCCGCAATGGCAGACGCACGGCGACGCGCGCCTGGCCTTGCTGGCCGGCCTGGGTTTCAGGACCCAGCGCGACACGCTGCGCTTCGAGGCGGCGCTGGCGCCGGGCGCCGCGGTCGACACGGGTGATCTGCACCTGCGTGCGGCGACCCCGGATGACGAGACCCTGCTGCGGCAGATGGTGGCCGCGGTGGCGGCGGCCTCGCGCGACCAGATCGACATCGAGACCGTCGCGGCGCATGGCGCGCAAGCCCATGCGGCCGAACTGATCGCCGACCTGCGCAGCATGCGCGTGGACCCGGGCTGGTGGCAGATCGCCCTCGATGCGCAGGGCACGGCCGTGGGCCTGGTGCTGCCGGTGGCGGGTGCCGACTTCGGCAGCATCGGCTACATCGGCGTGCTGCCGGCCCACCGCGGGCGCGGCCATGTCGATGTGCTGCTGGCTGCCGCGACGGCCCTGCTGCGCGATGCCGGCCTGCCGCGCCTGGTCGCGGACACCGACCGCTCGAACACCGGCATGGCCCGCGCCTTCACGCGCGGCGGGTGGCGACAGTTCGGCGAGCGTCGCGAGCTGCTGCTGCCGGCTTGAGCCCGAACAGGATGCGCAGCGGCCCGCTGCGCAGTGCGAGGCGGTAGCCGATCCAGCCGAGCATGAAGGTGCCGCCGACCAGCAGCGGCGCTTCCGCCTCGAACGGCAACGCCCATGGCAGCAGCGCGTGCACCAGCAGGATGATCAGCGTCTGGTGCAGCAGGTAGAGCGGGAACACCGCCTCGGCGAGGGTCTTGCGCAGCGGGTGGTCGGCGTTCCAGTGCCGGTGGGCGAAGCCGATGGCGGCGACCAGTGCGCCCCACTGCAGCACGCAGAACGCGAGCGCGCGCAGCCACGGCCAGCCGGCCCCCGACATCAGCAACCCTTGCAGCGCGAGCCAGCCTGCCGCGGCCGACAGCAGGGCCCACCAGCGCCAGCGCTGCGCGTCCTGCGCCAGGCTGGCGGCTTGCGCCAGTGCGGCGCCGAACGCGAACATCGCCAGGTACTGGCCGTGCATGAACCAGTCGTCGAGCAGCGCATGCGTGGCCGGGAAGCGGCGCGCCATCAGCAGGCGCCACCCGAACAGCAGCGCGAGCGGCAGCCACAGCAGGCGCGGRCCGGCCAGTGCGCGGGCACCGAGTTGCGCGACGCCTGGCAGCAAGCCGGGGCGCCAGCGCAGCGCGCCCCACAGCAGCAGCGTGTAGGCGAACAGGTAGGGCAGGTACCACAGGTGGTTCCAGGTCGGCAGCACCAGGCAGCCGTGCACCGCATCGCAGAAGCCGCTGCCGCCGCGCAGGTAGAGCGGGATGAAGTCGAGGTAGCTGCCGGCGTAGCCGTAACGGCGCTGCACCTCCAGCCAGGACTGCGGC
>NZ_JBFUFP010000878.1:0-2343 GCF_056403375.1 Rhizobacter sp. P2_H2 | reverse complement strand
CGGCATCTCGTGGTCGACCGCCCACAGCGGCACCGCCGAGAACAGCAGCGGAAAGCTCAGGCTCATGCGCGCCGCGACGAGGATCGGCAGGTCGCCGCGGGGCAGTTCAAGCAGGTTCTCGCTCTCCGCCTCCTGGCCGGCCGGTGGATCGAAATCGCTGGCCGGCGCATACGGTCGCGCCGCTTTCACCATCGCCGCGACCACCCGGTCCGGGAAGAACCGTTCCATGTCCTCGCGCYGGAAGTACACGCGATCGGTCTCGTCCTGCAGCGGCAGCCGGTACGGCCGGCCGTGCGTCACGTTGGTCGTGATCATCTCCAGGTTGATCGAGCGCAGCCGGCGGTCGTCGCCATCGCCCACCGCCACGCGCGGCGCACCCGGCGAGGCGGGTGCCGACCACAGGTCGCGGAAGGTCAGCGGCGCGTCTTCGCGGCGGAGACCGGCGGCGAGCTGGATGCCCTTGTCGAGCCACTCGATCAGGCCGGGGTCGGTCTTCGGGTCGCGCCCCGGCTGCGTCTTGCCATGGCACAGGCCGAGGTCGTTCTTCACGAGACCCTTGTCCAGGTCGGGCAGCAGCCCGTAGAACACGACGGCACCGATGACGCAGATCGGAATCGCCAGCACGAACCCGAGCAGGCTGCCCCAGCTGAACGGCGGCACCAGCGCGCAATCGGCCGCGATCAGCAGGCCGAGCAGGCCGCCCCACGACGCCGGCTTGCGGTAGCTGCGCAAGGCGGGCCAGCCCAGCCGCACCCAGCGCGGCACGCGGCTGCGGCGCGTTTCGCCGTAGATGTCGACCGCGCCGACGAAGAGATCGAACAGCCGCTGCCCCTCCGGCGCCGGCTGGAACAACGACAGCATCTTCGTGCGCAGCCCGCGCGGCCCCGGCTTCGCCAGATCGCCCGGCGCGCGCCGCAGCACCTCGAAGCCGTCGTCGTAGCCGTTGCGCCGGCCGTACTCGGCTGCGGCCGCGAGTGCCGCCGCCATCGCGCCCACCGAGGTGCCGCCGATGCTCTTGAAGCGGAATGCGCGTGCGATCTCGAGGATCGCCCACGGGTAGACGACGCCGCTCGCGACACCGCCCGTCAGCACCAGGTCGCAGAAGCGGTCGGCCGGCGGGCGCYCGGTCAGCGGCTCRGGCACTTCGACGAAGTCTTCGCCGGTGTCGAGCAGCGGCGCGGCCGTTCGCGCGGTCATTCGTAGTCTTCCCGGTCCACCGCATCGACCCACAGGTGGCCATGGTCCTCGGTCGCGAGCTGCTCCAGGCCGTCGCTCGTCGGGTACAGCAGGTAGGCGGTGCCGCGCGTGCGCACGAACGGCTTCAGGCCCTTGAACTCCGTCACGCCGCCGCGCTGCAACGCGTCGCCGGGCAGCACGAAGCTCGCATCGGGATCCTCATGGCGCGAGGCCAGCGGGTCCTTCGCGTTGCCCTCGTCGAGGTTGCCCATCGGCACGCGGTCGGCCCACTCGCCGAGCAGGTGCTCGAACTGGTTCTCGATGCTGCTGCAGAAGAACAGGCCGAGCAGGCCGCGCTCGATGCCGGATGCCTCGCCCTCTTTCCACCGGTCTCCGTACGGCGCGCCCCGCCGCAGCAGCGGACGCCGGCGCAGCTGGTGCGCAATCTGGCCCCCACGCGGGTTCATGCGGCGGATGTGCGCGCCGAATGGGCAGCCCTTGCCTTCGGCGTCGCCCGCGTAGTCGAAGTCCTCGCCCGGCGCACCGGTCGGCTGCTGCGTCTCGGGGTCGATGCGCCGCCCATCGGCGAAACGGCCGCACAGCTTGGCCCGCACGAGTTCGATCGCGTCATCCTCGTCGATCGTGCCTCGGCTGCCGACGGCGATCCACCTCGCCCGCTGCTTCAGGTAGGCGCGAAACGCGGGCTCGTCCTGCGCCATCTGCCGCAGCACGCCGAAGCTCGCCTCGCAGAAGAACGACCGCACCGCCTGCGGCTGCGCGGCCAGCGCCCATGGGTTGGCACCACCATCGTCCGTGTGGCCGAGCAGGAACTCGCCGGGGTTGTGGATCGAGACCTTCCGCAGCTTGCGGTGCTCCTTCGGGGGGATGTCCGGGTCGTGCGACCAGCCATTGATACCCACCTTCGACAGGCCGTCGCGGTAGCCGAAATGCACCCAGCGTTCTTCGGGCCTGCCGGGCGTGAGGCTGAAGTTCTCGCCCCGTGGCACCGTGTCGTYGATCTGCACGCAGAACCCCTTCGCCAGCCGCCCGACCCGCTTCAGCAACTCGGTGGACGCGGCGTCGTCATCGTGGTGCAGGCTGATCACCGCATGCAGCGCCTCCAGCTGAAAGCCGCTGTCCCAGTGGTCGGGCGCGCTCGATCCGGTG
>NZ_JBFUFP010000877.1:0-2350 GCF_056403375.1 Rhizobacter sp. P2_H2 | reverse complement strand
GCGCAGGGCAGTCCTCGCCCCGCCAGGGGCGAGGACCGCACCCGACGGCGCGCCACAGCCTCCCCACCCGCGCCTGACACACGGTCACAGCACCTCGAACACCCCAGCCGCCCCCATCCCGCCACCGRTGCACATCGTGACGCAGACCCGCTTGGCCCCACGGCGCTTGCCCTCGATCAGTGCATGGCCGGTCAAGCGCTGACCACTGACGCCATACGGATGGCCGACAGCAATCGCGCCGCCGTTGACGTTCAAGCGGTCCATCGGAATTCCGAGCGTATCGGCGCAATACAGCACCTGCACCGCGAACGCTTCGTTCAGCTCCCACAGGTCGATGTCCTTCACGGACAACCCGAGGCGCTTCAGCACCTTCGGCACCGCGAACACCGGTCCGATGCCCATCTCGTCCGGCTCGCAACCCGCCACCGCGAAGCCGAGAAAACGCCCCAGCGGCTTCAGGTTGCGCTGCTGCGCCAGCGCCTCGCTCATTACGACGCAGGCGCCCGCGCCGTCGCTGAACTGGCTCGCATTGCCCGCCGCGATCAGCCCGCCCGGCAGCGCCGGCTTGATGCCCGCAATGCTCTCGGCCGTCGTGCCATAGCGCAGCCCTTCGTCGACGCTGATCGTCACTTCCTTGCTGCGCAGCCCCATCACCGGGTCGGCCACGCCCGCGGTCACCGTGACCGCCACGATCTCGTCGGTGAACTTGCCGGCATCCTGCGCCGCACAGGCCTTCTGCTGGCTCGCCGCCCCGTAGGCGTCCATCCGGTCGCGGCCGATCTTGTAGCGCTTGGCCACCTGCTCGGCCGTCTGCAGCATGCTCCAGTAGATCTCCGGCTTGTGCTCGCGCAACCACGGGTCGGCACCCATGTGCCGGTTGGCCTCGTTCTGCACGCACGAGATGCTCTCGACGCCGCCGGCCACGTACACGTCGCCCTCGCCGGCGATGATGCGCTGCGCGGCCATCGCGATGGTCTGCAGGCCGCTCGAACAGAAGCGGTTCACGGTCACGCCGCTGGTCGTGATGGGCAGGCCCGCGCGCAGCGCGATCTGCCGTGCGATGTTGCTGCCGGTCGCGCCCTCGGGCGTCGCGCAGCCCATGATCACGTCGTCGACCTCGGCCGGCGCGATGCCCGCGCGCTCGACGGCCGCCTTCACGGCGTGCCCGCCCAGCGTCGCGCCGTGCGTCATGTTGAAGGCGCCCTTCCAGCTCTTGGCCAGCGGCGTGCGGGCGGTGGAAACGATCACTGCATTGGTCATGGTGTGTGCCCCTGATCAGGAGAAAGTCTTGCCTTCGGCCACCAGGCGCGCCAGCAGCGGCGCCGGTTGCCAGAACGCGGCGTCGTCATGCGGGTTCTGCGCGAAGCGCTTCATCGCCGCGGCCACGTTGAACAGCCCGACGGTGTCGGCATAGCACATCGGGCCGCCGCGGTGCAGCGGGAAGCCGTAGCCGGTGAGGTAGACCATGTCGATGTCGCTCGCGCGCAGCGCGATCCCCTCCTCGACGATCTTCGCGCCCTCGTTCACCAGCGCATACACCAGCCGGTGCACGATCTCGTCATCGCTGATCTTGCGCGGCGTGATGCCCAGCTCGGCCCGGTGCTTCTCGATCATCCCGTCGACCAGCGCGCTCGGGATCGCATCGCGCTTGCCCGGCACATAGTCGTACCAGCCGGCACCGGTCTTCTGGCCGAAGCGGCCCATCTCGCACAGCAGGTCGGCAGTCTTGCTGTAGCGCAGGTCCGGCTTCTCCAGGTAGCGCCGCTTGCGGATGTACCAGCCCACGTCGTTGCCCGCCAGGTCGCCCATGCGGAACGGGCCCATCGCGAAGCCGAACTTCTCGACGGCCTTGTCCACCTGCTGCGGCGTGCAGCCCTCTTCCAGCAGGAAGCCGGCCTGGCGCGAGTACTGCTCGATCATCCGGTTGCCGATGAAGCCGTCGCACACGCCCGACACCACGCAGGTCTTCCTGATCTTCTTGCCCAGCGCCATCACGGTGGCCAGCACGTCCTTCGCGGTCTTCTCGCCGCGCACCACCTCCAGCAGCTTCATCACGTTGGCCGGGCTGAAGAAGTGCGTGCCGATCACGTCCTGCGGACGCTTCGTGAACGACGCGATCTTGTTGACGTCCAGCGTCGAGGTGTTGCTCGCGAGGATCGCGCCCGGCTTCATCACCTCGTCCAGCGTCTTGAAGACCTGCTCCTTCACGCCGATGTCCTCGAACACCGCCTCGATCACCATGTCGGCGTCCTTCAGGTCGGCATAGTTCAGCGTCGTGCTCAGCAAGGCCATGCGGGCATCGAGCTTGTCCTGCTTCAGCTTGCCCTTCTTGACCTGCGCGTCGTAGTTC
>NZ_JBFUFP010000876.1:0-2354 GCF_056403375.1 Rhizobacter sp. P2_H2 | reverse complement strand
CTGAACGAGCTGTCGCGCCAGACCGGCCTGCCGATCCTCGCGGCCGCCGAGGCCACGGCCGGCAAGACCTCGCGCGCCGTGAGCGGCCGGCTGAGCGCGGTCCAGGCGCTGCAGCAGATGCTGGCCGGCAGCGGGCTCGAAGCAACACGCTCGCCGAACGGCGGTTTCGCGGTACGCCAGGCCTCGGCCACCGCCGCGACCGCCGAGACCACGCTGCCCGCCCTCACCGTGCGCGCCCGCGCCGATGCCGATGCCGGCGGCTACGTCGCGCAGCGCGCCAGCGTCGGCACCAAGACCGACACGCCGCTGGTCGAAGTCCCGCAGTCGATCTCGGTCATCAGCAGCCAGGAGATCGACGACAAGGGCCAGACCACACTGACCGATGCGCTCGCGCAGACGCCCGGTGTCACCGTGAACCCCTACGGCTTCGATTCGCGTGCGGCCGACTGGGTGCTGCTGCGCGGCTTCGACGGCTGGTACACCAGCAGCTTCCGCGACGGGCTGGTGCAGAACGTCGGCATCACCTTCCTCGGCGTGCAGACCGAGGTCTACGGGCTCGAGCGGCTGGAGGTGCTGCGCGGGCCGTCGTCGGTGCTGTTCGGCAAGGGCGATGTCGGCGGCGTGGTCAACCGCGTCAGCAAGGTGCCGGGGCCCGATGCGGTGCGCGAGATCGGCGTGCAGACCGGCCGCTACGACCGCAAGCAGGTGATGGCCGATGTCGGCAGCGCGATCGACGCCGACGGCCAGTGGCGTTGGCGCGTCGTCGGCGTCGGGCTCGACACCGGCACGCAGGACCAGTACCCGAACGGCGACCGCATGACGCAGAAGCGCCAGTACCTCGCGCCCTCGCTGAAGTGGCAGCCGACGCCGCAGACCTCGCTGACGCTGCAGGCCGAGGTGCTGCGCGACGACAGCTCCGACGACGTGCAGTACGCCAGCGACTTCGACGGCAACCCGACCTCGGTCAAGGAAGGCGAGCCGAGCTACAGCCGCATCGAGACCGGCTCGGATGCGGTCGGCTGGCAACTCGCGCACCGCTTCGAAGGCGGCTGGCAGCTGAAGCAGAACGCGCGCTATGCGCACCGCACGCTGGACAAGCACCACATCCTGTCGTTCTTCGATACTGACCCCGGTGGCGACCCGAACCAGCTGCTGCGCCAGGCGCGGCACGACGTGGAGACGGTCGACGAGAACAGCATCGACACCTCGATCCAGGGCAAGGTCGACGGCGGCGGCGTCTCGCATGCGCTGCTGTTCGGCATCGACTTCGACCGCAGCCGCGCCGAATGGCAGCGCTGGCAGGCCATGACGACGCCGCTGGACATGACGAACCCGGTGTACGGCATCCACATCGACGAGCCGACCGCTCAATCCCGTGACAAGCAGGTGATCCTGTCGCAGGTCGGGCTGTACGCGCAGGACCAGGTGCGCTTCGACCCGCACTGGGGGCTGACCGTCGGCGTGCGGCAGGACCGGGTGAAGACGCGCTACGAGAACCGCAGGCCCAGCACCGACCCCGACTTTCCCGAGGTMGGTGTCGCCGAGCGCACCGACAACGCCACCACCGGCCGGCTCGGCCTCAGCTACCAGGTCGGCAACGGCTGGGCGCCGTACGCGAGCTACGGCGAATCGTTCGTGCCGGTGATGGCGGTGGACGAAGGCGCGCTGTTCGACCCGAGCCGCGGCAGGCAATACGAGCTCGGCGTCAAGTACATGCCCGAGGGCGAGGCGGTGTCGTTCACTGCGGCGGTGTTCAACCTGGAGAAGACCAACGTCGTGTCGTACGACCCGGTCAACTTCGTGCCGCATGCGATCGGCAAGGTGCGCTCACGCGGCATCGAGCTCGAGGGCAAGGCGGCGCTGACCCGCCAGCTGCGGCTGACCGCCTCGTTCGCGACACTCGACATGAAGGTGCTGGCGAGCGCGATCCCGTCGGAGGTGGGCAACATGCCGATCCTGACGCCGAAGCAGACCGCGTCGCTCTGGCTCGACTACGCGCTCGGTGCCGAGGCGCTGCACGGCGTCAGCGTCGGCGGCGGGCTGCGCTACGTCGGCAAGCGCTGGGACAACGGCGAGAACACCGAATCGCAGCCGCCCTACACGCTCGCCGATGCCGCGGTGCGCTACGACAACGGGCCGTGGCGCTTCGCGCTGAACGTCACCAACCTGTTCGACAAGCAGTACCTGAGCGGGCACGCCTACGGCAGCTACTTCCGCGGCAACGAGCGCAACGTGCTGCTGACGGCGAAATACAGGTTCTGATCAGCCGGCCAAGCCGGCGTAGACGTGCTGCACGTCGTCGCCGGCGTCGAGCGCGGTGAGGAAGCTCTCCACTTCCTCCAGCTGCTCGGCGG
>NZ_JBFUFP010000875.1:0-2356 GCF_056403375.1 Rhizobacter sp. P2_H2 | reverse complement strand
CAGCAACCTGTTGAAGCTGGCGCTGAAGCCGAAGTGATACGCCGGAGTGAACCTGGAGTACAGCCGTGATCAAGACGATCAAGATAAACGGATTCAAGTCCATTCATGACCTCGGCGACAGCGGTCTCGAACTGGGGACCGTCAACTGCTTCATCGGCGCGAACGGGGTCGGCAAGAGCAACATCCTGGAGGCCATCGGTGTCCTCGGTGCGGCCGCGAACGGGACGGTGGATGACGAGGCCTTGTTGCGGCGCGGGGTTCGTGCCGGGCTGCCGCGGCTCTACAAGAGTTCATTTCGCGGCACGCCGGCGCAGCCGCACATCGGCATCGAAGCCGTGTCGGACCAGGGCGCGATGTACCGCGTGTCGCTGCTGAATCCGCTGGAGTCTCCCGAGCCGGCCTGGACGTTCAAGACCGAGCGACTGGAGCAAGACGGGGAAGTCATCGTTTCCGACGGCGTGCGCAACAAGCGCAACCTCAATCCCAAATCGGGGTTGGCGGCACTTCGAATGGTGGACCTGGAGCCTGCCGGGGCCGCAGCTGGTCTGCTTGCCGAGCTTCAGCAGTACGCCATCTACTGCCCGAATACGCCAACGCTGCGAGGGATGGCACCTGATCAACAGACCCGCGAGCCGGTTGGCCTGTCGGGGGGGCGCCTCGCGGAAGCCATCGACGACCTGAGGCAATCGGCACTGGCGGACGAATCCGGGCTGCTGGACGATCTGTTGGGCATGCTGGACTGGGCTTCCGACGTGAGCACCACGCGCAGCACGCAGACATTGCTGTCGCCCTCGGTGCCACGAGCACAGACGGTACTGAAGTTCACCGACCGCTACATGGCTGCAAGCCGCAATGAACTGACAGCCTACGACGCCAGCGAAGGGGCGCTGTATGTCTTGTACTGCGCCGCGTTGTGTCTGGCAGAGCGRGGACCGTCCGTGCTCGCCATCGACAACCTGGATCAGGCGCTGAACCCGCGACTCGTCAAGGCCCTGGTGCAGCGGCTGCACGGCTGGCTGACTCGGCGAGGGTCGCCGCCGCGGCAGCTCTTGTTCACCGCGCACAACCCTGCAGTGCTGGATGGCCTGGATCTCTCCAACGAGAACGTCCGCTTGTTCGCGGTGGGCCGCAACAACCTGGGGCATACCAGCGTGCATCGCATCGAGATGACGCCCGAGCTGGCTGCGCTGAACCAGCAATATCCGCTGTCGCGGCTGTGGCCTATGGGACACCTCGGGGCGGTGCCGGATGTCTGACCTGCGCATCGCGTTGGTGGCGGAAGGCTCGCTGACCGAAAGAGAAATCCTGAAGGCAGCACTGCAGGCCGTTCTGAGTCCGCGCACATTCGAGCTGGTTCAGTTGCAGCCTGAATCGACCCTGCCCAAGCTGGGTGGTGGGTGGGGCGGTGTGCTGAAGTGGTGCAAGGACGTGGCAACTCGACACGCTGGCCCGTTGAACACCGATCCGACATTGAAGAGTTTCGATGCGGTGGTGTTGCACCTGGACGCCGATGTCGCCGGTTTTTCATATGCCGATATGGGGATGGCACCGGCCGACATTGAAGCGCACGGTTGGAAGCCACTGCCTTGCGACAACCCCTGCCCGCCTGCGGCCGCCGCGGCGAGCGCGCTGCATGCCGTGCTGCTGAGCTGGCTCCATCCCGCACAGCCGGGGCTGAACGGCATCGTGTGCCTGCCGGCGATGAGCACCGATGCGTGGGTTGCCGCAGCGACCTTGCCGGCTGGTCATGCGTTGCTGGAGGCAGTCGAATGCCGGGTAGACATCGGGGCACGTCTTCGGCAATTGCCACTCGCGTACCGCTTCCGCAAATCGCGTCCGGATGTGCTGCGTGCAGCGCCGCAGGTCACGGCGAATTGGGCGCAGGTGGCGGAACGCTGCTCGCGAGCGAGACAGTTCGCGAACGACACACTCACGGTCCTCGGCGTTCATTGATCACCCGAAGCGCCCCTGCAGGAACCACCCCTCCCCCTCCGACTGCGCCGACAGCGGCAGCCGCGCGCGGTAGATCCACACCAGCGCGCCATCGGGCAGCTGCGCGATGAAGTAGTCGCGCTCGACCGCGTCGCCATCCCACCAGCCGGCCTCGATGCGTTCCGGCCCGGCCAGCAACTGCAGCAGGTGGCCGTCGAGCATCGGCTGCGACTGCTTCTGCGGCAAGGGCATCGCCAGCGGCAGCAGCCACACCGGCCGCGCCTGGGCGCCAGGCCTGGGCAGTTCGGCGCGGCGCGACGATGGCGGGCCGTCGAGCGCCGCCGCGCACACCCGGCTGGCGCGCTCCGGGCGGTGGTCCTGCACCGGCAGCACGCGCTGCACCCGCTCGCGGCCGAGCCGCGCC
>NZ_JBFUFP010000874.1:0-2357 GCF_056403375.1 Rhizobacter sp. P2_H2 | reverse complement strand
CTCCTGATTGGCGCACCACAGCCTCCCCGCACCCGCCTTCTGCCACCGCCCTGCCTTTGGGGAGGTGACAAGCGAACAAGTGGGGGTTGAGTCCGGGTTGCACCCGGGCGCGTCATGCATCAGCCCGGACGCGCGCTGCCTACTCCGCGAGCAGACCTGGTCGGCAATGCAATGGATGTCAGCACGACGCATGCATGCAACGCCGCGATCAGTCCTCCCAGGCGCTCGTACTTGACCACCTCGCGTTCACCGTCGACGGGCAGAACAAAACCGTTCAACAGCCACACTGTCGGCAAGGGATCAGCGTTGAAGAGGTGTCGCAAGGGGGGCACTTCCGTTTGGTCGTCAGGTCTGCCGCAGGAACTGCGCCAGCAGCTTTTCCATCGTCGTCATCGTCTCGCGCTCGTGCAGCCACTGCGTGGGCGCGAGGTTCACCGCGCGCACGATCTGGTCGTTCGTGCCGACGTCGATCACGTTGATGCAGGCCGGCGCCTGTTCGAGCCGGCCGAAGAAGGCCCGTTCGCCGGCCAGCACGCGCGACAGCAGCGCGCGGTTCACGCCACCGTGCATCACCATCAGCAGGCACTGCCAGTCGGCGCGCGCGAGCAGCGCATCGAAGGCCGGCAGTACGCGGTCGAGCAGTTCGCCGACCGATTCGCCGCCGAGGAAGCGCTGCGATTGCACGTTCGGGCCGGTGCGGAAGGCGCCGAGGAAGGCGGCTTCGATCTCGTGCTTCGGGATGTCGGCCAGCCGGCCGGGGCGGATCTCCTCGAGCGCTGATTCGTGCAACACCTGCAGCTCGGGCTGCGCACCGGCGGCCAGCACGCGCGCAGCCGTCTCGACGGTGCGTGGCAATCCACTGACCAGCACGCTGTCGAAGCGCACGCCGCATTGCGCGAACAGCCGACCGGCTGCATCGGCCTGGTCGCGGCCGACGGCGTTCAGCGGCACGGTATCGGGTGGCACGGCGCTGCCATCCTCACGGAAGTRGTCGACCGACCCATGCCGCATCAGATAGATGCGCCTGCGCTTCGGTGTCGCGCGGCTCATGCCGCCCCCGCGCTATTCGAAGCGCGGCTCGCGCTTGTCCAGGAAGGCCTGCAGGCCTTCGCCGCCGTTGCGATGAAAGAAGTTCTCAAGGAAGTGATCCCGCTCCGTTGCCATCTGCTGCGAGAGGCTGTGCCCGGGCCACGCATTGACCAGCTCCTTCACGCTGGACACCGCGTTCGGCGCCAGCCGGGACAGCCGCTCGGCCACCGCCAGAGCTTGGTTCAGCGCCTGCCCGCTGTCTGTCACCCAATTGACAAGGCCCAGTGCCTGCAGCTGCGCCGCGCCCATCGGCTCGGCCAGCCACAGCATCTGCAGCACCACGGCCCGCGGCAGGCGCTGCATCAGCTGCCAGCTCGAGCCTCCGTCCGGCGACAGCCCGATGCGGCCGTACGACATCACGAAGCGCGCGTTCTCGGCCGCGACGATCAGGTCGCAGGCCAGCGCCAGCGAGAAGCCGCCCCCCGCCGCCGCGCCCTCGACCGCCGCGATCACCGGTTTCGGGAACACGCGCAGCACCTCGACGAACTCGTGGAAGCGCTCCAGCATCCCTGCCTGCACCTCGCGCGGGGCCTCGCGGCTGGCGAGCAGCCGTTGCAGGTTGCCGCCGGCGCAGAAATGCTCGCCGTCGCCGCGCAGCACGACGCAGTGCACGTCGGGGTCGGACTCGGCCACGCCCAGCGATTCGATGCCGGCGGTGAAGACCTGCTCGGACAGCGTGTTGCGGGAAGCGGGGTCGCTGATCGTCAGCACCAGGGTGCCGTCGCGTCGTTCGGCACGCAATTCAGAGGGCATGGCCACACCATTCGTCAGACAGCGCCAAGCGCATGGCGCGCGATCATGCCCGTTATTGCGGAGATCGCCGCAGGAAGGTTCATGCTAGAGTCAAAAAATCAATCAACTGCTCATTCGAATGCAGAGATTCCCGAACTTGCTCGCAGTCAGCCTCGCTTTGGGCCTCCTGCCCACGGGACAAGCGACTGCGATGGGGTTCGGCAACACGCTGGGTGCCACCACCCTCGGCCACCCGCTCAACTTCGCCGTGATGCTGCGGCTCGAGCCCGACGAGCGCATCGAGGCCTCGTGCGTCAAGGCCGACGTGTCGATCGGCGATCACGCGCTGTCTTCGCTGTCGGTGCGCGTGCGCATCGAGGGCCAGCCCGGCAGCAATGAACGCCGGCTGCGCATCACCACCACCGTGCCGGTCGAGGAACCGGTGGTCGGCATCGCGCTGAACGTCGGCTGTCCGACACGGCTGTCGCGCAACTACGTGGTGTTCGCCGACCCGCCGTCGGCCACCGTCGTGACAC
>NZ_JBFUFP010000873.1:0-2361 GCF_056403375.1 Rhizobacter sp. P2_H2 | reverse complement strand
GCTCTTCGACGCGCTCTCGGGACGCGAAACGAACGTGGTCGTCCTGGCCAGGCAGCCGGTGCTGCTCACGCCCGAACCCTCGGTGCTGACCTCCAGCGAAACGATGAAGATCGTCGGAGAGTCGACTTCGCTGTGCCTGTCGCTGCGAGGCGGCATTCCCTTGCAGGATTCCAGGACGATGGATCAGGCCTTCGCGGCCGCCATGCAGAACGCGAGGGTGTCGGTCCATGTCGTTCTTGCGAACGGAGATCGCGTTGCGTTGAGACCGCCTCTGCAGGCCTGGAGCATGCACGGCAAGGTGCTCAAGAACGATGAGCTGGCGGCCTGCGCGAGCACACCGTGCAAGGCTGATTTGCAAGTGGGTGCACAAGTCGCCAGGATCGAGGTGTCCTCGGAGCCCGCGCTGTCCGTCCAGGGGGTCTATTGGCAGTCGGAGCGAGGTCCGCTCGAGGATCCGGCCCCGCCACCTGTTGTCGCTGCGGCGTCAGCACCGCGGGCGAAGTCGTCGTGTATGGCGCGAGCAGGCTGAGCCGGGTGTTCAACCCACGGCGGTCCAGGCGGTGAAGCCGGCCATCGCCACCAGGCCCGCGCCCACCACCCGCATCAGCAGGCGCCGGCCTTGCGGGTTCGCCTTCAGCCATCCGCCGCTGCGGCTGGCGGCCACCGCCAGCGCGCCATAGACGGCTGCCTGGGTCGCATTGGTTACCGCCGCCAGTTCGGCCACCTGGACCCAGAACCCGCCGCGTTCGGGATGCACGAACTGCGGCATCACCGCGAGGGTGAAGAGATAGGCCTTGGGGTTGAGCAGGCTGGTGGCGACGGCTCCCCGAAAAGCCTTGCCGCCCGATGCCGGCGCCGGCTCATCCCCCGCATCCGCACCCGCTGCCGATGCCGCGCGCCACACGCTCCAGCCGATCCACGCGATGTAGGCGGCGCCGGCCAGCAGCATCACCGTGAACAGGCCGGGCACCGCCTTCACCACGAGTGCGATGCCGGCCGCGCCGAACACCATGTGGCACAGCCCGCCGGCCATGATGCCGGCCACCGCGCTCGCGCCGCTGCGCAGCCCGCCCACCAGCGAATGGCCCATCACGTAGGCCATGTCCATGCCCGGCAGCACGATGATGCCGAAGACCAGCGCGAAGTACAGCGCGAGTTCAGGCCCGGCGATCACAGCGCACCCGCCCGGGTCAGCTGGCCGGACAGCGGCTTGACGAGCTTGCGGCAGTGGAAGGGATTCATGGAGGGCTCCTGGTGCTGGTGGTGAAGGAGCCGCTACGATAGGCCCCATATAGGACAGATTCAGCCCTGTATCGAATCCCGCCCACCATGCCCGCCCCTGCCACCCGAGTGCTCACCGTGCTGGAACTGCTGCAGGCCCGCGGCATGGTGGGCGGTGCCGAGCTGGCCGAGCGCCTTCAGGTGGATCGCCGCACGGTGCGCCGCTACATCGCGATGCTGGCGGACCTGGGCATTCCGATCGCCGCCGAGCGCGGGCGCGACGGCGGCTACAAGCTGATGCCCGGGTTCAAGCTGCCGCCGCTGATGTTCACCGACGACGAAGCGCTGGCGCTCACCGTGGGCCTGCGCGCCGCACGGCACCTGGGCCTGGCGGAGGCGGCGCCGGCCACCGCCAGCGCGCTGGCCAAGCTCGAGCGGGTCACGCCGCCCGCGCTCAAGCGCCGGTTGCGCGGCGTGGCCGACACCATCGCGCTGGACATCCAGCCCGGTGCCGCCGGCAACAACGATGCGTTGCTGGCACTGAGCGCGGCCGCCTTGAACCAGCAGCAGGTGAGCCTGGGCTACGTCACGCCCGGTGCCCAGCGCAGCCGTCGGGAGTTCGACCCCTACGGGCTGGGGTTTCGCGGCGGCCACTGGTACGCGGTGGGCCATTGCCACCTGCGGCGCGACCTGCGCTCATTCCGGCTCGACCGCATCGAGGACGTGCAGCCACTGCCCGCGAGCTTCCGGCGGCCGCCGTCCTTCGACGTGCTGGGCTACCTCACCCATGCGATCGCCACGCTGCCGCGCCTGCACCAGGCGAAGGTGCTGCTGCACACCGAGCTGGCGACGGCACGGCGCCATGTGTTCGCCGGCTTCGGCGTGCTGAAGGCACACCGGCGCGGCGTGCTGCTGACGGTGGAGGCCGAGACGCTGGAATGGGTGGCGCGCGAACTGGCGCGGCTGCCGTTTCCGTTCACGGTGCAGGCGCCTGTGGAATTGAACGACGAGGTGCGGCAGCTGGCGCAGCGGCTGCTGGAGGGTCACTAGCCTGTTGCACCGGCCCCGGAGGGTGCCTCAACGGCACGGCATACCAAGGGGTGGCCCTGGTCGCGCGCCTCTCGCGTGACCTCGCTCGCC
>NZ_JBFUFP010000872.1:0-2362 GCF_056403375.1 Rhizobacter sp. P2_H2 | reverse complement strand
CTCGCCGACGATGTCGCTGAACTCGTCGAGCGTCGGCAGCGGGCATTCGAGCGTGCGGCCGACGCCGATCACGGCGTTCATCGACGGCAGCAGCGTGCCGTAGGCATCGAGGTAGTCGACCAGGTCGCTCAGCGGATCGGGCCGCGAGTTGTCGATCAGGATCACCAGCGCCAGCGCGTCGGCGGCGAGGATCTGCCACATGAATTCGAAGCGCAGTTGCCCCGGCGTGCCGAACAGCCGCACCACCTGGCCGTCGCCCAGGTCGACCTGGCCGAAATCGAGACCCACGGTGGTGTGCGATTTCGCGAGCGAGGGATCGGTGTTGCGCACGTCGGTGGTGACCGGCGGCGTGTCGCTGAGTGCCGCGATCGCGGTGGTCTTGCCCGCACCGGGCGTGCCGGTGAAGACGATCTTGGGGTCCTTCATGTCGAGCCCTTGTTGCTGATGCCGAGCGTGCGGCGCAGGCGGGAGACCAGGCCCGCATCGGCCGCTGGCGCCACGCTACGCTCACCCGGCGCGCCGGCTGCGGCGGGCACCCCGCGCGACTGCGGCGCCACGCGGGCCGCGAGGCTCAGCAGGCCGGCATGGCCCATCGCGTCGACGAACCTCGCGCACTCGGCGCTGTCGACGTTGCACAGGCGGGCCAGTTCGTCGAGCGTCACCGGGCGCACCGACAGGAAGGTGGCCAGCCGCACACCGTAGCGGTGCGGCTGCAGCAGGCCGGCCGACGGCCAGCGGCTCAGCCGAAAGCTGCCGGTGGACCAGGGCTGGCGGCCGCCCGCGGTGGCCGGCACCATCGGGGCCGGGGCCGCGGAAGGCAACTTCGGCAGCAGCTTGTCTTCGACCGCCAGCAGCGCATCGACGAAGGCGTCGTACTGGAGCGGCCGGGTCAGCACCTGGTGGCCGTCGGCATGGGACGCTGGAAGGGAAGTGCCGGGCCCGTCGACCAGTTGCAGCTGGGAGACCGGGTCGTCGAGCAGGCCGGGGATGGTGGTGGGTTCGTCGCCGCCCAGCAGCAGCAGGTGGGCTTCGCCGGTGGTCGAGACCTGCCAGTCGCAGCGCAGCCGGCCCTGGGCCAGCCGCAGGAACACCTCGACCTTCAGCATGTCCTGCACGTTCACGGACTGCGCAAGCACGCTCAGCCGTCGCCGCACCGTCGTCGCTGCTGTCACTGGATCCACCTCTGCTGCTATTTGAGTCCACCGAAGGAAACAAATCGTAACCAGGCTTTGTCGTCAAATGATGCAGAACCCGTCTGCAAAGCAGCAGAGGTCGATCTGGAGGGATCAGGCGAGTGCGAGGCGCGCGAGCCGATATCCCAGGCCGGCGCACGCGAGCGAGCCCAGCACGTGGGCCAGCGTGTGGCCGATGGCGAGCACCCATTCGTCGCGCTGGATCAGCGCGAGCGATTCGCCGGAGAACGACGAGAAGGTCGTCAGCCCGCCGAGGAAGCCGGTCACCGCCAGCAGCCGCAGCAGCTCGTTCGGGCTGCGCTGGAACCAGTACAGCGCGATGCCGATCAGCAGCCCGCCGGCACAGTTGACGAGCAGCGTGCCGAGCGGAAAACCCGCCCACTGCGCGTTCAGCCACAGCCCGGCCCACCAACGCAGCAGCGCGCCGAAGACCGCGCCGGTGGCGACGGCCAGCACCTGCAGCCACGTGATGCCCGCACCGACGCCGGTCGTCATGGCGCGAGGTTTCCGCTCGCGATGCCCCAGCGCTGCAGCGCGGCATCGTCGTGGCTGCGGGCATCGACCCAGCGCGCGCCCTGCGGCGTGTGCTCCTTCTTCCAGAACGGGGCTTGCGTCTTCAGGTAGTCCATCAGGAACTCGCAGGCCTGGAAGGCCTGGCCGCGGTGCGCCGACGTGACGGCCACCAGCACGATCTGGTCCTGCGCATCGAGCACGCCGACGCGGTGGATCACGCGCGCGGCGCGGATGTCGAAGCGGGCCAGCGCCGCATCGATCATCGCGTCGATCGAGGTCTCGGTCATGCCGGGGTAGTGCTCCAGCTCCATGCGGCTCACGTCAGCGCCGTCGCTGCGGTCGCGCACCGTGCCGACGAACGCGACCACCGCGCCGACGCCACCGTCACCGGCGCGCAGGCGGGCCACCTCGGCACCGAGGTCGAAGTCTCCGGTCTGGATCGAGACGCGCGTGGAGCCCATGTCAGCCTCCGGTCACCGGCGGAAAGAAGGCCARCTCGGCGTCGTCGTGCAACCGCGCGGCTTCGTCGCACAGCACCTGGTCGAGCGCGCAGCGCACCGCCCGGGTTCGCGCCAGCGCCGCCGCGTGGCGCGCGTCAAGCGCGATCAGCGCGTCGCGCGCCGCGCCCACGTCGACGCCGTCTCGCAGCTCCAGCG
>NZ_JBFUFP010000871.1:0-2370 GCF_056403375.1 Rhizobacter sp. P2_H2 | reverse complement strand
GGCCTGCTGGATGTTGCCGCCATCGGCGGTGCTGGCGGCCGCCACGTCGACGCACTTGCCGCTCAGCGCATTGACGATCACGTAGCGGCCGACCGGCAGCGTCGCGGTGGAAACGCCTGCCGCAGCCTCGCGGCCGGCGCCTTGCGCAGCGGCGCTGCCGTTGGCGGACGACGCGCCGTCGTCCCCGCTGCCGCAGGCTGCGACGACCGCCGCCGCGGCGATCGCCAGCGGCAGCAACGAGATCCGGTGGCCCGTGCGGACCGTATTGTGGTGTGCCATGAAGGTGCTCTCCCCCTGTGAATGCAGGCGGATTCTGGAGGGGCGTCCCGACCCCGGGAACGGGGTCATTGCAACAAGCCGAAACCCGCTCGTGCCGCACCAGGCCGCGCCGTTCCAGCAGGCGATGGATGTCCGGATGCGTCGCGCCGATTGCGCCGTGTTACGTAACAGGCGGGGGAAACTGGAAACGCTTTCAGTCCTGACACGCCGAGGATCTCCGCACTCGACCTGAGACCCACTTTTCCTGTCGGCAGCCCAGATTTTTTGCAATCCAGAGCAGTTGGCCCATTTTTTCTGACAATGCGGACTCCCCGCCTTCGAGCCGCTCATGCCCCTCAGCCCCGAACAACGCCAGCAACTGCGCCGCCAGTGCACGCTGGTCGTCCCCGACTTCGCCACGCCCACGCCGGCCGAGGAGTTCGCCCGCATGGCCGCCTGGTACGAAGCCCACGGCGTCGAGCACGACCACTACGGCAACGGCGCGTTGGCCGCCGACTTCGAACGCAAGATCGCCGCGCTGCTCGGCAAGCCGGCCGCGGTCTTCATGCCCAGCGGCGTGATGGCGCAGCTCGCGGCGCTGCGCATTCACACCGAGGCGGCGCGGCTGCCGCGCTTCGGCCTGCATCCCACGTCGCACCTCGCACTGCACGAAGAGGAAGCCTTCAGCGCGCTGCTGCAGTGCCATGCCGTCCCGGTCGGCGACCGCCTGCGGCCGATGCTCGCGGCCGACCTGGACGCGGTGCGCCAGCCGCTCGCGTGCGCGATCGTCGAGCTGCCGATCCGCGAGGCCGGCGGCCAGCTGCCCACGTGGGAGGAGCTGCAGGCCCTGCACGCTGCGGCCCATCGGCGCTCGATGCCGCTGCACCTCGACGGCGCGCGGCTGTGGGAGTGTTCGGCGTTCTACCAGCGCAGCCCGGCCGAGATCGCCGCCGGCTTCGAATCGGTCTACGTGTCGCTGTACAAGGGCATCGGCGCCGTGTCGGGGGCGATGCTGGCCGGCAGCGAGGATGTCATCGCGCAGGCCCGCCTGTGGCGCCGGCGCATGGGCGGCACGCTCTACCACCTGAGCCCGATGCTGGTGTCGGCCGCGATGCGCTTCGACGAGCGCCTCGCGCTGATGCCGGCGCTGTACCAGCGCGCCCTGTCGCTGGCGGCCGGGCTGAATGCGATCCCCGGGCTGCGCGTGAACCCGCGGGTGCCGCAGACCAACCTGCTGCACCTGTTCTTCGATGCGCCGCCCGACGCGGTGCTCGACGCGCGCGATGGGCTCGCCATGCACGACCGCTGCTGGCTCTTCGGCCACGTGCGCGCAGCCGAGGTGCCGGGCTGGAGCGCGACCGAGCTCTACGTCGGCGATCGCCTGCTGCAGGCCGACGACGCGAGCGTGCTGCCGCTGTTCGCGAAGCTGGCCGCGGCCTTCACCGCGACCGGCGGACGCTGACGATCAGGGCTTGATGAAGGTCACGCTGTAGCTGAAGCTCTTCGCGACGCCGCCGATCTTGACGTTCGACACCGTCACGCCGAGCCGGGTGTCGGCCGGCGCCCGCGACCACGGCTGCCCGGTGCCGCCGATCGACCAGGCCATCGTGTTCTCGGCATAGCCCTTGTCGAGTTCGGCCACGCCGGTCACCGGCACGGCCGCACCGGCGTCATCGGTCATCGCCACGGTGGCGGCCGAGAAATCCGCACCCGGGTACGAGAACGACCAGCGCATCGCCGGCTCGGCAATGCTGCTGTCCCATGGCACGTAGCCGCGCGGCGGCCACGACATGCCGTTCGGCACGCTCGGCGCCGCATGCGTGTTGCCGAGCACCCACAGCGCATTGCCCTGCGGTGTGTCGCCGGTGCCGACGTCGCCGAGCACCAGGCTGAACACCCAGCGCCGGTGGCCGAGCGACGCGACGCCGCCGTCCATCACGTACAGCGGGATCGAGCCGATGCCGGAGCTGTTGGCGCTGGCGCTGTTGAGGTTGGTGCCCCAGGCGATGTTCGATTTGCCGGCGGCAGTGGCGCCGTCGGCGGTGTAGCACTTCCAGGTGGTGGGCGGCGCGTGGCTGAGCTGGTCGTTCGCATCGAACATCAGCGCCGCCT
>NZ_JBFUFP010000870.1:0-2370 GCF_056403375.1 Rhizobacter sp. P2_H2 | reverse complement strand
GTGCAGCTCGACGTGCCCGGCGCGGCGCCCGGCCAGGTGCGCAGCCTGCGCAGCTTCGGCGACAGCCGCGCGATCGCCGCGYAGGCGGGCTCCGCACGCGTGGCGCTGGTGATCGGCTCGAGCTTCATCGGGCTGGAGGTGGCGGCCTCGCTGCGCGCCCGCGGACTCGAGGTGCATGTGGTGGCACCCGACGCGGTGCCGATGCGGCGCATCCTCGGCCCCGAGCTCGGTGCGTTCGTGCGCGACCTGCATGCGTCGCACGGCGTGGTCTTCCACCTCGGCACCACCGTGGCGCGGGTCGACGGCTCCCAGGTCCGGCTGGCCGACGGCACGGTGCTCGAGGCCGACCTGATCGTCGCCGGTGTCGGCGTGCGGCCCGCGCTCGCGCTGGCCGAACAGGCCGGGCTCGCCGTCGACCGCGGCGTCAGCGTCGACGCGTGGCTGCAGACCAGCGCGCCGGGCATCTTCGCGGCCGGCGACATCGCGCGCTGGCCGGACCCGCATTCGGGCGAGCGCATCCGCGTCGAGCACTGGGCGCTCGCGCAGCGCCAGGGCCAGGTCGCCGCGCTGAACATGCTCGGCCGGCACCGCGCCTTCGACATCAGCCCGTTCTTCTGGAGCCAGCACTACGACGTGACGATCCAGTACGTGGGCCATGCCGAGCGCTGGGATGCGATCGAGATCGACGGCTCGATCGCGGCGCGCGACTGCAGCGTGCGCTACCGGCTCGGCGGCCGCGTGCTGGCCGTCGCGACGATCGGGCGCGACCTGGCGAGCCTGCGCGCCGAGCGCGAGCTGGAAGGCGCCGTGGCGGCGTAGCGCAGGCTCATTCGTGGTCGGCCGTCGTGCCGCCGGCGGCATGGCGCAGCCCGTCGAGCGCCGGCTGCACGACGGCGGCATCCGACTCTTCGGCGAACACCGCATAGGCCGGGTACAGGAACTCGGGCGCGCCCTTCACGCGGCGCAGCCGGCCGCTGTCGAGGTGCTTGCGCACGACCGCGAGACGGAAGTAGCCCGAGCCGCCGTTGGCCAGCACGAACTCGCGCCCGAGCGGGCCGAGGCCGGCGGTCACCGCGGCATGGCCCAGGTGCGGGAAGGCGAGGCTGTGCTGCTGCGCGAACTCCGGGCCCCAGTCGACGTAGACGTAGTCGGCCGGGTCGAGCTTGCGGGCGCGCTTGTGGGTGGGCGGGTGCGTCGTGACGAGCACCAGCTTCTCCTCGATCAGCAGCTCGATGCGCAGGCCCGGGCGGCGCTGCGGCGCGTAGACGACCGCGATGTCGAGCATGCCGGAGGCGACGCGGTCCATCAGCTCGGGCGCGACGCCCACCTCGGTGCGCAACGCGAGTTGCGGCGCGACGTTGCGCATCCACAGCAGCCAGTCGAGCAGCAGCGGATCCCACAGGCTCATCTCGCAGCCGATGGTCAGCACGGATTCATGGCCGGGCGGCACGGCCACCTGGTGGCGCGCCCGCTCCCACACCTGCACCATCATCGAGGCGTGGCGCACGAAGCGCTCGCCGGCCGGCGTGAGCGAAGCGCCGGCCTTGCTGCGCACGAACAGCGTGGCGCCGACCGCCTCCTCCAGCGCCTTCACGCGGGCGCTGACCGCCGTCTGCGTGACGTGCAGCCGCTCGGCGGCGCGAACGAAGCTGCCGGTCTCGACGATGTCGAGGAAGGTGCGCGCGAGGGTCACGTCCACAGCGTCTCCAGAGACGGATTTGAATGCAACATTGTTGCTCTTATCGGTCAATAAAGATCGCTTTACCTGCCCTCAAGCAAGGACGACCATGTGCATCACGCCAACGGAAGGAGTCCGGAATGAACACACGCTCTTCGAACACGACACCGCAGCGCACCGCTTCCGAACGCCCGCAGGCGGGGCCGGCACAGCGGGCCGCCGTGCCGCAGAAGAATGCCGACGCGCAGCGCACGAACGCCTCTGCCCAGAGCCGCAGCGAAGCACGCCATGCCACCCGCGTGGCGGCCGAGAGCGAGGTCCTGATCGTCGGGGTCTGAGCGGGCCCGTCCGCTGTCGCTCTGGTCAGCTTGCGCCGGTCTCCGGCAGCTTCGCGATCACCTTGATCTCGAATTGGAAGCCGTAGAGCCAGGTCACGCCGATGCCGGTGAGCGTCGGGTGCGGTGCGTTGCCCCAGTACTCCGGCACGATCTTCCAGATCGTGTCGAACGTCGATTCCGGATCGACGATGAAGACGGTCACGTCGACCACGTCGTCGAACGTGCAGCCGGCTGCCGCCAGGATGGCATTCAGGTTGTCGAACGCGAGCCGCACCTGGGCCTGCAGGTCCGGCTCGGGAGAACCGTCCGGCCTGCTGCCGACCTGCCCCGACACGAACAGGAAGCCGTTGGACC
>NZ_JBFUFP010000869.1:0-2372 GCF_056403375.1 Rhizobacter sp. P2_H2 | reverse complement strand
AGCGTGGCCTCCGAGGGAGGCAAAGTGGTCGACCAAGTAGTCGACACCATGCGCGGCATCAACGAGAGCTCCAGACGCATCGCCGACATCATCAGCGTGATCGACAGCATCGCGTTCCAAACCAACATCCTGGCGCTGAACGCCGCCGTTGAAGCCGCGCGCGCAGGCGAGCAAGGGCGCGGATTCTCCGTGGTGGCCGCCGAAGTCCGCAACCTGGCCCAGCGCAGCGCCGAGGCCGCCAAGGAGATCAAGGGTCTCATTTCCACCAGCGTCGAGCGGGTGGCGCACGGCACGACGCTCGTGGACCGTGCTGGCGAGACGATGACCGAGATCGTCGGCTCCATCCGCCGCGTGACCGACATCGTGAGCGAGATCAGTGCCGCCAGCCGGGAACAGAGTGCGGGCGTCGGCCAGGTGGGCGAAGCCATCAGTCAGATGGATCAAACCACCCAGCAGAACGCGGCGCTGGTGGAAGAAGGCGCTGCCGCCGCAGAAAGCCTGCGCCAGCAAGCGCAGCAGCTCGTTCAGGCCGTGGCGGTCTTCAAGCTGACTCAACATCGCGACGAGTGGGTACCAGCGCCGCCGCAGCCGATCGCGCCTGCAACCGGCAATGTGCGGCCCCTGGTCACTAAGCGTCCGGAGAAAAAGGCCGCGGTTGTCGCCGAAGCGGCGCAAGCGCCAGCACAAAAGACGGGTACCGACAATTGGGAATCCTTCTGAAGTGCTGACGCTGGAGTAATCTTTGCCGAGCGGAAATTCTGCGGCTGGCTTCGACGTCTGCAAGCCGCGGTCATTTCAACTGTCGAATCCTCCTGTTGTTGAGTTCCACGCAGAGGTGACCCGGGTTTCCATCCAATGTTGACCCACCAGTTTTCAAGCCAAGCCGGCTCACGTTTGTGGATAACTTCTTGGCTTTGGACTCCTTCTTGGGCAGTGTGGGTTGAGCGGAGCCGTTCTTGAAGCGGTAGCTGTCGTTGCCGGTCTCCAGGATGTGGCAATGATGCGTGAGCCGATCCAGCAGCGCGGTGGTCATCTTCGCATCGCCGAACACGGTGGCCCACTCGCTGAAGCTCAGATTGGTGGTGATCACCACGCTGGTGTGCTCGTAGAGCTTGGAGAGCAGGTGGAACAGCAGTGCCCCGCCAGAGGCGCTGAACGGCAGGTAGCCCAGCTCGTCGAGGATCACCAGGTCGGCGTACATGAGCCGGTTCGCGAGCTGCCCGGACTTGCCTGCGGCCTTCTCCAACTCCAGCGCGTTGACCAGTTCGATCGTCGAGTAGAGGCGCACGCGCCGATGCTGGTGCTCGACCCCCTGCACGCCCAGCGCCGTGGCCAGGTGCGTCTTGCCCGTGCCCGGCCCGCCCACCATGACGACGTTGTGCGCCTGCTCCAGGAACTCGCAGCGGTGCAGTTGCCGCACCAGCGCCTCGTTCACATCGCTGTAGGCGAAGTCGAAGCCAGTGAGGTCGCGGTAGGCCGGGAAGCGCGCGTGCTTGAGCTGGTAGGCCACAGAGCGCACCTCGCGCTCGGCCGTCTCTGCCTTGAGCAACTGGGAGAGCACGGGTTGCGCCGCCTCGAACGCCGGCGCACCTTGCTCGGCCACCGCCTGGGCCATGCCGTGCATCTTGAGCTGGCGCAGCATGATCACGAGGGCCGCCACCGCAGGGTCATGACGCATGGCCGCTCTCCCGGTGTGCCTGGACGTGGGCCACGGCGTGCGCTGCCTGCGCCTTGCCTCGCAGCGTGTCGTAGCGCGTGACGTTGGCCTGGGGCTCGTTGACCAGGCGCAGCGTCTGCGGCGCCGTGATCGGTGGGGCCGCCGGCTTGCCATCGAGCAGCCGATGCAGCACGTTGAGCACGTGCGTCTTCGTCGGCACCCCGGCCTCAAGCGCCAACTCCACCGAGGCAAGCACCGCCTGTTCCTCGTGGTGCAGGACTAGCGCGAGGACTTCCACCATCTCGCGATCACCGCCCGGCTGCTTCAGCAGCGCTGCCTGTAGACGCTTGAACCCCTGCGGCAGATCGGTGAACGGCGCGCCATTGCGCAGCGCCCCGGGCTTGCGCTGCAGCACCGCCAGGTAGTGCCGCCAGTCGTAGACCGTTTGCCCGCTGTGGTCGTGGCTGCGGTTGATCATCCGCTGGTGCTCGCAGATCACCTGGCCCTCGGTCGCCACCACGATCCGGCTGGCGTACACGCGCACGCTCACCGGCCGGTTCGCGTACGACGCCGGCACGCTGTAGCGGTTGCGCTCGAAGTGCACCAGGCACGTCGGAGACACCCGCTTGGTGTGCTCGACGAAGCCGTCGAACCGGCGCGGCACCTTCGCTGCGATCCGCTCGGACTCCTCGTAGTCCTTGATGTCCTCGATGCG
>NZ_JBFUFP010000868.1:0-2373 GCF_056403375.1 Rhizobacter sp. P2_H2 | reverse complement strand
AGCGTGCGGCGCCGGTAGTCGGTGCCGTTGTCGACGCTGATCACCTCGAGCTTCTGCTTCAGCAGTTCGATGGCCGGCAGGATGCGGTCGCGGTGCAGGCCGTTCGGGTACAGGTCGTCCGGCTTGAAGTTCGAGGTCGTGACGATGCTGACGCGGTGCGAGAACAGGCTGTCGAGCAGCCGGTGCAGGATCATCGCGTCGGTCACGTCGGCGACGTGGAACTCGTCGAAGCAGATCAGCCGGTGGCGCCGCGAGATGCGCGCGCCCAGTTCCTCGAGCGGGTTGACGATGCCCTTCAGCTCGGCCAGCTCGCGGTGCACCTCGCGCATGAACTCATGGAAGTGCAGCCGCGTCTTGCGCTGCAGCGGCACGGCGTTGAAGAAGCAATCCATCAGGAAGCTCTTGCCGCGCCCCACCCCGCCGTGCATGTAGACGCCGCGCGGCAGCGGCGGCCGCACCAGCAGCTTCGCGATCGCATTGCTGCGCCGCGCCTTGTAGGCCTCCCACTCGTCCTGGCAGCGCTGCAGCGCAGCGACCGCGGCGAGTTGCGCCGGGTCGCTTTGGTAGCCGCGCTCCGCGAGCGTCTGCCGGTACAACTCTGTGACGGAGACCATCGAGCGCGGTGGCTTCCGTTCAGAAGTTCAGCGTGCGCTTGTCGACGGCCAGGGCCGCTTCCTTCGTGGCTTCGCTCAGCGACGGGTGCGCATGGCAGATGCGCGCGATGTCCTCGGCCGAGGCCTTGAACTCCATCGCGACCACCGCCTCGGAGATCAGCTCCGACGCCATCGGCCCGACGATGTGCACGCCCAGGATCTCGTCGGTCTTCGCGTCGGCGAGGAACTTGACCATGCCCGTCGTGTCGCCCAGCGCGCGCGCCCGCCCGTTCGCGAGGAACGGGAAGGTGCCGGCCTTGTAGGCCCGGCCCGCGGCCTTCAGCTGCTGCTCGGTCTGGCCGACCCACGCGATCTCCGGCGAGGTGTAGATCACCCACGGGATCGTGTTGAAGTTGACGTGCCCGTGCTGGCCGGCAATGCGCTCGGCCACCGCGACGCCCTCTTCCTCGGCCTTGTGCGCGAGCATCGGGCCGCGCACCACGTCGCCGATCGCCCAGACGTTCGGCAGGTTGGTCTTGCAGTCGTCGTCGACCACCACCGCGCCGCGCTCGTCGAGCTTCAAACCGACCGCTTCCGGGTTCAGGCCGATCGTGTTGGCAACGCGGCCGATCGAGACGATCAGCTTCTCGACCTCGAGCGTCTGCGCTTCGCCCTTGGCGTTGGCGTACGCGACGGTGACACCCTTCTTGCCGGTCTTGACTTCGCTGATCTTCACGCCCAGCTCGACCTTCAGGCCCTGCTTGTTGAAGGCCTTCTGCGCCTCCTTGGCGATCTGCTCGTCGACCGCGCCGAGGAAGGTCGGCAGCGCCTCCAGCACCACCACCTCGGCCCCCAGGCGGCGCCACACCGAGCCCATCTCCAGGCCGATCACGCCGGCGCCGATCAGCCCCAGCTTCTTCGGCACCGCGGGGATGCGCAGCGCACCGTCGTTGCTGAGGATGTTCTCCTCGTCGAACGGCGCACCGGGCAGCGCGCGCGGGTTGGAGCCGGTCGCGACGATCACGTGCTTGGCGACGATCGATTCTTCGGCCGCGCCCGCCACCTTGATCTCGTAGCCGCCTTCAGCGGCCTTCACGAACGAGCCGCGGCCGTGGAAGAACGACACCTTGTTCTTCTTGAAGAGGTACAGGATGCCGTCGTTGTTCTGCTTCACGACCGCGTTCTTGCGGCCCAGCATCTTGCTGACATCGATGCTCAGGTCCTTCAGGCCGATGCCGTGGTCGGCAAAGGCATGGCCGGCATGCTCGAAATGCTCGCTCGACTGCAGCAGCGCCTTCGACGGAATGCAGCCGACGTTGGTGCAGGTGCCGCCCGGGGCCGGGCCGCCCTTCTCGTTCTTCCACTCGTCGATGCAGGCGGTGTTGAAGCCCAGCTGCGCCGCGCGGATCGCGGCGATGTAGCCGCCGGGGCCGCCGCCGATGACGACCACGTCAAATGATTTGCTCATCGTCGGTTCCGGTTAGATGTCGAACAGCAGGCGGGCCGGATCTTCCAGCGCATCCTTCATCGCGACCAGGCCCAGCACGGCTTCGCGGCCGTCGATGATGCGGTGGTCGTACGACATCGCGAGGTAGTTCATCGGGCGGATCACGATCTGCCCGTTCTCGACCACCGCGCGGTCCTTCGTCGCGTGCACGCCGAGGATGGCCGACTGCGGCGGGTTGATGATCGGCGTCGACAGCATCGAGCCGAAGGTGCCGCCGTTGCTGATCGAGAACGTGCCGCCGGTCAGCTCCTCGAGCGACAGCTTGCCGTCCTT
>NZ_JBFUFP010000867.1:0-2374 GCF_056403375.1 Rhizobacter sp. P2_H2 | reverse complement strand
TGCCCACCCCGCCCGCATGCTCGGCCACCATCGGTTCGACCAGCGACCGCAGCCCCGGCACCACCGGCAGCAGGAAACGCAATCGCGGCCGCTGCCGCTTCATCAACGCCGCCGCGGCCAGCAGGCGCGGGGCGATGTACTCGACCTCCGAGCGCCGGCTGCCGGGCAGCAGCGCCACCACCGTTTCATCGCTGCCGATGCCCAGTGCGCTTCGGGCCGCTGCGCGCGGCACCTCGATGGGAATCGCATCCGCCAGCGGGTGGCCGACATAGGTCGCCGCAATGCCGTGGCGCTCGTAGATCGCCGGCTCGAACGGGAAGATGCACAGCACGTGGTCGACCGCGGCGCGGATCTTGTCGATGCGGCCGCCCCGCCACGCCCAGATCGACGGGCTGACGAAATGGATGCTCCTGATGCCGAGCGTTTTCAGCCGCGTCTCGAGCCCGAGGTTGAAGTCGGGCGCATCGACACCGATGAAGGCGTCGGGCGGCTCGCACCGCAGGCGCTCGGCCAGCCGCTCGCGGATGCCGGAGATCTCGCGGTAGTGGCGCAGCACCTCGACATACCCGCGCACCGCGAGCTTGTCGTGCGGCCACCAGGCCTCGAAACCCTGCGCGGCCATGTTCGGCCCGCCGATGCCGGCCGCATGCAGTTGGGGCCAGCGCGCCTTCAGGCCGCCCAGCAACAGGCCGGCGAGCAAGTCGCCGGAGGCTTCGCCGGCCACCAGGGCCAGCCGTGGCGGGCCGGAATTCGTCATCGGGACTAGCGCGCGATGCCGCGCGTCACGCCGGCGAGGAAGTCGAGCATCATCGCCACATCGGCGGCCGCCTCGGGCGCCGACTGGCCCAGCGCGGCGATCTCGTCGCGCGCCTCCTGCAGCGTGCGGCCGCTGCGGTACAGGCTGCGGTGCATCTGCTTGACCGCCGCGATGCGCTCGGCACTGAAACCGCGCCGCCGCAGGCCCTCGACATTGAAGCCGCGCACCGCGAGCGGGTTGCCGTCGACCATCATGTACGGCGGCACGTCCTGCGAGATCGCGCTGGAGAAGCCGACGAACGCGTAGGCGCCGATCTTCACGAACTGGTGCACGCCCGACAGCCCGCCGATCGTCACCCAGTCGCCGACGTGCACATGGCCGGCCAGCGTCGCGTTGTTGGCCAGCACCGTGTGGTTGCCCAGCTGCACGTCGTGCGCCAGGTGCACGTAGGCCATGATCCAGTTGTCGTTGCCGACGCGCGTGATGCCGACATCCTGCGAGGTGCCGGTGTTGAAGGTGCAGAACTCGCGGATCGTGTTGCGGTCGCCGATGTGAAGCTGCGTCGGCTCGCCGGCGTACTTCTTGTCCTGCGGCACCGCGCCGAGCGACACGAACTGGAAGATCCGGTTGTCGCGCCCGATCGTCGTGTGGCCCTCGATCACCGCATGCGGGCCGATCGTGGTGCCTTCGTCGATGCGCACATGCTCGCCGATCACCGCGTACGGGCCGACGCTGACCGTCGCCCCCAGCTGGGCGCCCGGCGCGATCACGGCGGTGGGATGGATGGTGGCCATCGTTGCGCTCCCCGAATCAGCTGACCTTGCGCATCGTGCACATCAGCTCGGCCTCGACGGCGAGCTCGCCGTCGACCGATGCACGCGCCTTGTACTTGTAGATGCCGGCCTTCACGCGGTCGACCGCCACGTCGAGGATCAGCTGGTCGCCCGGCTCCACCGGCCGCTTGAAGCGCGCGCCGTCGATGCCGACGAAGTAGTAGACGGTGTCGCTGTCCGGCGTATCGCCGGTCGTCTCGAACGACAGCAGCGCCGCCGCCTGGGCCAGCGCCTCGAGCATCAGCACGCCCGGCATCACCGGGCGGTGCGGGAAGTGGCCGGTGAAGAACGGCTCGTTGATCGTGACGTTCTTCAGCGCCTTGATGCGCACGCCCTTCTCCATCTCCAGCACGCGATCGACCAGCAGGATCGGATAGCGGTGCGGCAGCTTCTTGAGGATCTGGTGGATATCCATCGTGTCCATGGTCATGCAATCTTCTTTTCAAGGGCACGCAGACGCTCGCGCAGGCCGTGCAGGTTGCGCAAGGTTGCGGCGTTCTTTTCCCAGGACGCATTGTCGTCGATGGGGAACACGCCGCTGTAGGTTCCGGGCTGCAGGATCGAGCGCGTGACGACGCTCGCCGCGGAGATGTTGACCCGGTCGCCCAGCTTCAGGTGGCCGAGGATCATGCCGGCACCGCCGATCGTGCAGTTGGCGCCGATCGTCGTGCTGCCGGCAATGCCGACGCAGCCGGCGATCGCGGTGTTGCGTCCGATGTGCACGTTGTGGGCCACCTGGATCAGGTTGTCGAGCTTGGCGCCGTCCTCGATGACGGTGTCGGCC
>NZ_JBFUFP010000866.1:0-2375 GCF_056403375.1 Rhizobacter sp. P2_H2 | reverse complement strand
GGGCCATCACCGATGCCGAGATTGCCAACGTCGCGCGCGACAAGGCGTCGCAGACGGGCGGGCTCGATCCCTTGACGGGCTTGCCCACCCGCGCGGTGCTGCTGGACCGCCTGGAGAGCGCGATCTTCAATTCGAAGCGGCATGGCAACCGCGTCGCGTTGCTCTTTCTCGACCTCGACGGCTTCAAGCAGGTCAACGACGAGCAGGGTCACGCCGCAGGCGACCAGGCGCTCCAGCGGGTGGCCGATTGCCTGCGGACGGTCGTGCGCGAGACCGACACCGTCAGTCGCCATGGGGGTGACGAATTCCTGATCGTGCTCGCCGAGGTGGCGCTGGCGGCCGACGCCGCCATCGTCGCGGAGAAGGTGAACGCGGCCCTGCGCGAACACGATCCCGCCGGCCGTGCTGACCTGCGCCTGACGGCGAGCATCGGCATCAGCGTCTATCCGGAGGACGGGGCGGATGCCAAGACCTTGATCGACCGCGCCGACCAGGCGATGTACTTCGCCAAGAAGCAGGCGCTCGGCGGGTTCGTGTTCTACGCGGACCAGGCCACCGGCCAGTCGAGCCTGCCGGCCCCGTCCGTCCGGGCGCAACACCAGCGGATGACCCACCACGAGCTGGAGATGGCCGGCCACGAGCTGCAGCAGGCGCACCTGCGCGAAGCGAACGAACAGCTGGTGATGGCCGCGCTCGGTGCGCAGGAGCTGCTGGCCGCGGCAGAGGAAACGCGGCGCCGACAGGCGACCTTGCTGGCCTGGGTGGCCAACGAGTTGCGCAGTCCGTTCGCACCCATCCGGCTGGCCGCCGCGGCCCTGGGCAGGCCGGACGCCGCGAGCACCTTGTTGCCGCGCGCCCAGGCGATCATCGAGCAACAGGTCGACAAGATCCTGGGTCTCGTGAGCGGGCTTCTCGATCCCCCGTCGCGTGGCGAGGCCCCGTTGCCGGCGGGGCGGCAGAGCTTCGACGCGGCCGCGTCCATCGGCGTGGCCGTGGACGCCTGCCGACCCGCCGTCGAGGAGCGGGCGCAGACCCTGGACCTGACGATCTCCGGCCCCCTGAGGATCGACGCCGACCCGACGTTCCTCATCCAGACGCTGATGAGCCTGATCAGCCAGGCGTCGGCCTGCACCGGCCTCGCAGGACGCATCCGCTGCGCGGCCGAAGTGGCCGAGGGCCGGCTGTGCCTGACCGTCGTCGCAACGCCGGTCGATGGCGGGCCGGGGCATCAGTTCAGTGCGGCGCTTCCGGCTTCTCCCCAGTTGGCGTGATCACGCCGGTGGATCGCGTCGAGCTGCGCCGCGCTGCCGGTGGCCCACACCTCGGCCCCATGCGCACGCGCCAACTGCACCGCAATGTGCCCGACACCGCCGGCCCCGCCGTGCACCAGCACGCGATCACCGGGCTTCACCCGTGCGCGATCCACGAGCCCTTCCCACGCCGTGATCGTGACCAGCGGCAGCACGGCTGCCTCGCGCGGTGACAGCGCGGCCGGCCGCAGCGCCAGCAGCCGTGCATCCACCGCGATGAAGCCGGCCAGCGTGCCCGCATGCCCGCCGACGCCGCCGACCATGCCGAACACCTCGTCGCCCGGCTGCAGATGCGATACGCCGGCGCCGACCGCGCGCACGGTGCCGGTCATGTCGATGCCCAGCACGGCCGGCAGCGGCTGCCGCGCATGGGCGGCCTGGCCGGCTCGGATCTTCGCGTCGAGCGGGTTCAGGCCGCTGGCCCGGACCTCGACGAGGACCTGGCCCGCGCCGGCCGACGGCATCGGCATCTCGCGCACGGTGAAGGGCGCGCCGGCCGCATCGACGAAGGCGGCGGTGGTGTGGGCTGGAAGGGGAGTGAAGGACGACATGGAGTGGAGCGACGTGAAGGTGTTCCTCGCGGTCGCGCGCGAGGGCTCGCTCGGCGGTGCCGCGCGGCGCATCGGCCAGACGCAGCCGACGATGGGGCGGCGCCTGCGCGCGCTCGAGGAGTCGCTCGGCCAGCGGCTGTTCCAGCGCGGCAGCGCCGGCTTCGTGCTGACCGAGGAAGGGCAGTCGGTGCTGCAGCATGCGCAGCGCATCGAGGAGGAAGCGCTGGCGATCGAGCGCCGCCTCGCCGACGGCCAGGTGGCGTTGAGCGGCCTGCTGCGGATCTCGTCGTCGGACTGGTTCGGCGTGCACCTGCTCGCGCCGTGGTGCGCCGCGTTCATGGACCAGCACCCGCAGGTGACGATCGAGCTGATCACCGACAGYCGGCTGTTCAGCCTGGCGCGGCGCGAGGCCGACCTGGTGTTCCGCATCGCCCCGTTCAGTGAGCCCGAGGTCGTGCAGCGGCGCTTCATGCACCTCGACTACGGCCTGTACGTCGCGAGCACCCGCCGGGGC
>NZ_JBFUFP010000865.1:0-2378 GCF_056403375.1 Rhizobacter sp. P2_H2 | reverse complement strand
TAGCGCGTTCTGAAATCGTCGCCATGACCCGCCAGCGTGACCGCGCGCTTGCCATTCAACAGGCCCGCGGCGGCCAGCAGGAACGAGCCGGTGCCGATCGAGCCGACCCGTGCCGCCTTCGGTGCGACCTGGCCGATCCAGTCGATCAGCACGGCATCGCGCAGCACGGGCCCGATCTCCGGGCCGCCGCACACCAGCAGCGTGTCGATGCCGGCCGGCGTGAGCGTCTCCAGCGGCGCCGTCTGCAGCGCCAGCCCCGACGAGGTGCCGACCAGGCCGCCGCGCCGCGAGACGCTGGTCACGCGGTAGGCCGGTGGCCGATCGGCGCGTGCCAGCACGGCATTGGCGACGGTGAAGACTTCGGCCGGACCGGCCACGCTGACGATGCTCGATCCGTCCGGCACGAGCACGGCGATGCATCGCACATCCGAGATGGCTTCCATTTTTTTGACCCCCTGTCCCAACTTTGTTGCTGTTCGTAACTGGTTCTATCTTCTCCGGCTAGTGTGGGATCTGACTGTGCAATTTTTTGCACATCGACCTCCCTTGGCGCGAATGGAGGTCGTATTGGCCTGAACCGATGGATGGGTTCTCCCGCGAGCCGTCAAGTCATCGTCTTGCGGACGGCTTCAGGCGCGTCTTCCCGGGTGTTGATTTCGACCAGCAGGCCGCCCGGCGCGACGCAGAAGAAGCGCGTGCCGCGCGGGCTCTTGACCAGCTCGACCTGCATTTCGATGCCGTCGGCCTTGAAGCGCGCGTACASCGTGCGCACGTCCTCGGCGGTCGGCAGCTCGAAGCCGATGTGGAAGTTGTGCGGCCAGTCGACCTCGAAGCCCTGCGCCTGCTCGAGCACGATGTCGAAGCCCGGCCGCTTCAGGATGTTGTAGCCCGGGTGGGGGCTGCTGGTGGTGCAGCCGAGCCGCTGCTCGAAGAAGCGCGTCGTCGCGGCGAGGTCGTTCGAAGGGAAGCTCAGGTGGTTGAGCTTCATCGCGGTGGTGATGTCGTTCATGGGGCGATGCCTCGTGGTGAGAAAGGAGGGCATCGTAGGAAGCGGGCGCCATTCGCTCTACTCGCATCGGCGCCCGGGCGGCAGCCTCGGGCCGCGCAGGRGGCTCAGCGGGGACTCGCGATGTCCGACTCGCTTTCGGGGCCGTCGGCCGCCAGCCGCAGGTAGCCGAAGACGGCCGCCTCGACGCGCCGCCGCAGCCCCGCCTCGTCGGTCTCGCCGCGCTCGCCGGCGCCGTCGACGATGCCGCGCACGATGGCGCCGACATCCGACACCGCCAGCTCGTGGTCGCGCTGGCGGGGCAGGTCGGCGCGGCCCAGCAGCTCGGAGACCACCGCGCGGAACGCCCCCTTGCTCACCGCGGCGCGCAGCTCCGGGCGGCTCTCCTCCACGTCGAGCAGGCGTGCCAGTTCGGGCCGGCGCAGCTGCTGCGCCACGGCGGCGGCGATCAGCACGCGCAAGGCCGCGCTGCCGTCGGCCTGCTGCAGCGCGGCGTGGGCCTCGGCGTGGAAGCGTTCGCCTTCGCGCTGCATCAGCCCGAGAGTCAGCGCCTCCTTCGACGGAAAGTATTGGTACAGCGAGCCGATGCCGACGCCCGCGCGCTCCGCCACCGCATTCGTGTTGAAGCCGGCCATGCCGCGCGCTTCGAGCACCTGCGCCGCGGCCTCGAGCAGCGTCTCGACGGTGCGCTGCGAACGGGCCTGCCGGGGGGCCTTGCGGGGTGTCAGGGACGGGGTGCGGGGCATGGGGGTGGATTCTCGCGCGCCGTAGGCTATGCTGCGCCGAGCTCAGCCATCAAGGATGTCCATGACCCGCCTGACCACCGTTCGCGCCGCCTGCCTGTCTGCGCTGTCGCTCCTGGCCCTGGCCACCACGCTGCCCGGCCATGCCGAGAGCTTCGCCTCCTCCGCATCGAGCGCCGGCTCGGCCTCGTCCGGCAGCGTCTCCGACTCGATCAAGGGATCGAGCAACAGCTCCAAGCGCGACAAGGAAGTGGCCGAAGGGCAGTACCGCGTGATCGACGTGGCCGAGGTGGCGGAAATCGCCGGCCGCCCCGCGATGATGCAACTGACGCTGCGCGCCACCGAGGCGGGGGCCGAGCGCGAGTTCATCCTCGAACTGCCGCGCCAGGCACTGGCTGCGCGCCCGCTGGGCACCGGCGACCTGGTGCAGGCGAACCAGCGCCCCTACGGCTTCGAGTTCGCGCGCGTCGACACCCGCGAGGCCTTCTTCCTCGTGCTGACCGACGACTGGCGGCGTGACCTCGATTCGCGCGTCGTCACGCTGTGATGCGGCGGTGAGGCGCAGGCGCGGCCGCCGTGCGGTCGTGGCCGCCGCGCTGGTGGCGGGGCTCGTCGGCGCGGTGCAGGCC
>NZ_JBFUFP010000864.1:0-2379 GCF_056403375.1 Rhizobacter sp. P2_H2 | reverse complement strand
GCGCACAGCAGGGCCTCGCGCTCGTTGCCAGGCTCCATCGGCAGGCAGCCGACGAAGTCGGTCAGGAAGACGAAAGGCTGGCGCTTCAGTTCCGGGTTCTCGTGGTAGTGGTAGTCGACCTCCCAGGCCTCGTCGCCGACCACGATGTCGTAGTGCTCGGCCTCCACCAGGTCGATGAAGGTCATGAAGTTGCGCGTCATGATCTCGTCCATCGTGCGCAGCGCGAAGAAGGCCGACAGATCGTGCTCGCCGGCCTGCTGCTCGAAATGCCGGCTCTCGTTGGCCAGGCGCTGCGTGACGGGATGCAGCCGCTCGCCCTCCTGCGCCAGGTAGCGGGCGGCCGGGTCGACGGTGAACCAGTCGATGTCGAGATCGGGTTGCAACGTGCGCAGCGAACGCGCGATCGCCAGGTCGCGCTGCACATGACCGAGGCCGATCGCGCTGGAGATGAAGAGCGCCCGGCGCCGGCGCTTCATCGCGCGCACCCAGGTCGCGCTGCGCGGCGCGCCACCGATGAAGTCGCGCACGCTGCGGTTGAAGAGCACCGGGTCGCGCACCGCCGTGACATGCCCGCCGCCCTGGACGGTCAGCAGGCGCGAGCCCGGCACCAGCGCATGGATCGCCTTGCCCTGCGCATACATCACGCGGTGGTCGTCGTCGCCGTGGATCACCAGCGTCGGGCAGGCCACGCGGCGCGCCAGCGCCCGCACGTCGTTGCCCTTCCAGGCCTTGCGCACCATGTTGATGATGTCGCCGCTGGTGGCCCGGGCGTAGCCGACGCCGTCGTCGAAGGGCTTGCTGGAATGCGGCTCGCTGAAGAGGCTGGCCATGAACGCATCGATGTAGCCCGGCCAGTCGTCGCGTGTCTGGTCGGCCTCGGCCTGCACCCGGCGCGCGATCGCATCGGTGTCGACCAGCGACTCGGCAAAACCGCCGGCGATCACGAGGTGGCTGACGCGCTGCGGCTGCTCGGCCGCGACCCGCAGCACCGTCATCGCCGCGCACGAGATGCCGACCAGCGCGGCGCGCTCGGTACCGGCCGTGGCGTCGAGCACGGCGACGAAATCGTCGTGGAAGATGTCGAAGCTGTAGGCGTCCTGGGTGGCGGGCCGGTCCGAGCGGCCGTTGCCGCGCCCGTCCATCGTGACGACCCGGAAGTGCTGCGACAGGTACGGCACCGTGGCCTTCAGCATCTCGCTGTGCACCATCTGGATGGGCGGCGCGAAGGCGATCCACGGGCCGCTGTCGCCCCAGACGGCGTACCAGATGCGCACGCCGTCGCGGTCGACGACCCCCTGGCGGGCCGGCTCGACGCTGCCGTACGGGCTGCTGCTAGCGTCCATCGCCCTGCCCTGCCGCGCGGGCGTCGAGCGATTCGAGCAGCGCCTGCACCGCATCGAGCGCCGCACGGTGCTGCGCCCGCTCCTGCTTCACGCCGAGCAGGTCGGCGAATTCCATGCCGAGCCAGAACTCCGAGATCCAGCAGGCGATGACATCGGCGGTGAACGGCGCCGGCAGCGTGACGCCGGAGGACTCGAGCGCCGCCACCGCCTCGCCCACCACGTCGCGCACCAGCTGCTTCCAGGCCAGCAGCCGCGGCAGGAACTTCTTGCGCAGATCGGCGTTCGAGAAGCTCGCGGCCCACAACTCGGCCTGCACGCGCACGAAGCCGGAAGAGAGGTCGCTGTCGTAGAAGCGCCGCGCCTCGGCCCACTTGCGGGCATAGCCGCCGGGGCCTGCATACATCGAGCCCTGGCGGGCCAGCAGCCGGCGGTTCGCTGCATCGAGCACCTCGATGACCAGCTGGTCCTTGGTGCCGAAGTGGTAGTTGATCAACGCGTGGTTCACGCCGGCGTCCTTCGCGATCTGGCGCACGCTGAGCGCCGCATACCCCTCGCTCGCCAGCCGCCGGAAGGTCGCGTCGAGGATCTTCTCGCGGGTGTCGACGACGGACGCATCCTTGCCCGGCTGCACGCCGTCGGACGATCTGAGGCTCATGGTTGAACGATCGGTTTATACGATCGTTCAAAAATAGGCGAGGTTTGCGGGTTCTTCAAGGACCGGAACTCCACGTCGTGGTGGGGCTCAGAAAATACCGTCCACCACCCAGCACCGAGGAGTCCCCATGGAAGCCCAGCAACTTCACCGCGGCCGTCTCATCGATCACCTGCAGCTCGTCGTGTCCGACCTCGCGGCCAGCAAACGCTTCTACGAGGCGGTGGCCCAGGTGCTGGGGATCCCGGTGGGCGGCAGTGCCGCGGACTACTTCTGGATCGACGAGCTGTTCGTCTCCACCGCCGACAGTCAGGCGGCGCAGGGCCATCTGACGGGGCGCCACCACCTCGCGTTCCAGGCCCGGGACCGTGCGATGGTGGAGGC
>NZ_JBFUFP010000863.1:0-2379 GCF_056403375.1 Rhizobacter sp. P2_H2 | reverse complement strand
GTGCTGCTGGCGACACTGCTGGTGCTGCTGACCTGGTTGCTGCTGCTGCGGCGCGGCAACCGGCGGCTGCGGCAGGCGCGGCAGATCGAGCGCGATGCGCGGCGGCTGGCCGAAGAGAGCACCGCGGCGCGCGGCCGCTTCATCAGCTACCTGACGCACGAGCTGCGCGGCACGATCGGCGCCATCGGCACCGGCGCGCAGATGCTGAAGGACGACCTGCCGCCCGAGCGCCGGCAGCGGCTGGCCGATGCGATCAGCGAATCGGCCGAGGGTTTTCGCAGCTTGCTGGAGACGACGCTGCAGTACGAGCAGCAGTTGGAGCGCCGCGTCGAGCTGCAGCTGGCGCCGACCGAGTTCGCGGCGCTGTGGCAGCAGATGATCGCGCCGCTGGAGCTGAGCGCGCAGGGCAAGGGCCTGGGCTTCCGCGCGACGCTGGAGGCCGACGGCGCGGCACGCGTGCTGATCGATGCGCAGCGGCTGCGGCAGGTCGTCAACAACCTGGTGGGCAACGCGATCAAGTTCACCAGCGAAGGCGAGGTGACGGTGCAGGGACGGCTGAAGGGCGAGGGCACGGCGGTGCAGCTGGAGCTCGACGTGTGCGACACGGGGCCGGGGCTGACCGAAGAGGACCGGCTGCGCCTGTTCCAGCCGTATGCGCAGGGCGTGCAGGGGCAGAAGCTGCGGCAGGGCGCGGGCCTCGGGCTCGCGATCACGCGGCAGATCGTCGAGGCGATGGGTGGGCGGATCAGCGCCGAGGCGGCACCGGGGGGCGGGGCGGTGTTCCGGGTCAGCGCGACGGTGGTGTCGGCTTGATGTACTGCGCCTGAGGGTTGTATCCGTCAGACACCCCACGAGAACGCTTGTTTACATCGTGGAATTGAAATTCCACACATGATGCCGCCGGAACGAATGTTCACCCAACATCGCAAGGAGGCGGCGCCATGGAACTCAGGACGATCTTGAAGACCCCGCGAGTGAAGCCGCTGCTGCGGCTTGCATCGGGGACACCGTTGGCCTTCATGGCGGCGCTCGCGCTGTCGGCCGCACCGGCCTGGGCTGCCACCACCACGCTCGTCGGCAAGGCCAGCGGCCGTTGCATGGATGTCAGCGGCAACAGCACGACGGCGGGCGCCGCCATCCAGATCTACGACTGCCACGGGGGCGCCAACCAGAAGTGGGAGTTCACCGCCTCGGGTGAGCTGCGCACCTTCGGCGGCACCCGCTGCCTCGATGCCAAGGGCCAGGGCACCACGAACGGCACGCGGGTCACCTCGTACACCTGCAACGGCCAGGCCAACCAGCAGTGGCGCTACAACGCCAACGGCACCATCACGGGTTCGCAGTCCGGCCTGTGCCTCGACGTCGTCGATGCCAGCAACGCGCAGCGGGCCGCCGTGCAACTCTGGGCCTGCCACGGCAGGGGCAACCAGGTGTGGAACCGCAGCGATGGCGGCAGCAACGACGCGCAGGCGCCGTCGATCCCCGGCAACCTGAAGGTCGCCAACCTGCAATGCCGCTCGGTCACGTTGTCGTGGTCGGCCTCGACCGACAACGTCGGCGTCGCGTTCTACGACATCTACCACGATGGCCAGGCCATGGCCTCGGTGAGCGGCAGCACGCTCAGCACCACGCTCACGCTGAACCCGGGCGCGCAGTGGGGCTTGTACGTGAACGCCCGCGATGCGGCGGGCAACGTCTCGCAGGCCAGCACCACGCTGCCCATCACCGTGCCGCAGTGCAGTGCCGACACCGAAGCGCCCACCATGCCCGGCGGCCTCACCGGCTCGGTGGCAGGCACCGCCGCCACGCTGCGCTGGAGCGCCTCCACCGACAACGTCGCGGTGAGCGCCTACGACGTCTGGCGCGACGATGCCAAGGTGGGCTCCACCTCGAACCTCAGCTACACCGACAGCGGTCTCGCGGCCAACACCACCTACCGCTATGCCGTGGCCGCGCGCGATGCGCAGGGCAACGTGTCGCAGCGCACCACCAGCATCAGCCTGACGACCGGCAGCTCGTGCAGCAATCCGGTGTGTTCGGTGAGCCAGGTGACGACCGACACCGACATCCCGTGGGGCCTGGTCGCGCTGCCCGATGGCAGCGTGCTCTACAGCCGCCGCGATGCACAGGACATCGTGCGACTGAACCCGGCCACCGGCGCGAAGACCACCGCCGGCAAGATCCCGAACGTGTCGGGCACCGACGGCGAGGGCGGCCTGATGGGGCTCGCGGTGACGCCGGCCTTCCCGGCCACCGACCCGTGGCTCTACGTGATGCACACGACGGCCACCGACAACCGCGTGATCCGCCTGAAGTACGTCAACGGCACGCTGGACACGTCGACCCTGCAGGTGCTGCTGAGCGGCATCCTGCGCAACA
>NZ_JBFUFP010000862.1:0-2379 GCF_056403375.1 Rhizobacter sp. P2_H2 | reverse complement strand
GTTCCGGCATCGGGCGGGCGATCGCGCAGGCCTTGCTGGAAGACGGCTGGCTCGTCAGCGGCCTCGACCTGGGGCCGGCGACGCTCGAGCACCTGCATTTCCACGCGCTGCGCGTCGACCTGGCCGACGGCGCGGCGACCGACGCCGCGGTGCAGCACCTGGCCCACGCCCAGGCCTTCGTGCATGCCGCCGGTGTGCTGCGCGTGGGCAGCCTCGGCAGCCTGCAGGCTGCCGACGGCGAACTGATGTGGCGCCTGCATGTGGATGCCGCCGAGCGCATCGGCAACCGGCTGCTGCCGGCCATGGCGGCCGCGGGGCATGGCCGCGTCGTGCTGATCGGCAGCCGCGTCGCGCAGGGCAAGGCCGGCCGCAGCCAGTACGCGGCGACCAAGGCGGCGCTGGCCGGCCTGTCGCGCAGCTGGGCCGCCGAGGTAGTGGCGCACGGCGTGACGGTCAACGTGGTGTCGCCCGCGGCCACGCAGACGGCGATGACCGACGACCCCGCCCGGCAGGCCGCCGCGCCCGTGCTGCCGCCGATCGGGCGGCTCATCCGTCCCGACGAGATCGCCGCGCTGGTGGGCTTCCTGCTCTCGCCCGCGGCGGCGGCCATCACCGGCCAGGACATCCAGATCTGCGGCGGCGCCTCGCTGCCGCGCTGAACACTCCCCAGGAACCCCCCATGAAGATCATCGAGATCCGCGAACAGACCAAGCCCATCCAGTCCAGCATCCGCAACGCATACATCGACTTCTCGAAGATGACGCTGAGCCTGGTCGCCGTGGTCACCGACGTGATCCGCGACGGCAAGCCGGTGATCGGCTACGGCTTCAATTCCAACGGGCGCTACGGCCAGGGTGCGCTGATGCGCGAACGCTTCCTGCCGCGCATCCAGGAGGCCGATCCGGCCAGCCTGCTCGATGCGGAACGCGACAACATCGATCCGCACAAGGTGTGGGCCACGATGATGACCAACGAGAAACCCGGCGGCCACGGCGAGCGCTCGGTGGCGGTCGGCACGATCGACATGGCGGTGTGGGACGCGGTGGCGAAGATCGAAGGCAAGCCGCTGTTCCAGCTGCTGGCCGAGCGCTACGGCACCGGCCGCGCCAACCGCAAGGTGTTCGTCTACGCGGCGGGCGGCTACTACTGGCCGGGCCAGGGCCTGGAAGGGCTGGAGCGCGAGATGCGCGGCTACCTCGACCGCGGCTACTCGGTGGTGAAGAAGAAAATCGGCGGCGCATCGCTGGCCGAAGACTGCAAGCGCATCGAGGCCGTGCTGCGCCTGCTCGGGCCGGGGCAGAAGCTGGCGGTCGACGCGAACGGGCGCTTCGACCTGAAGACTGCCGTCGCGTATGCGAAGGCGCTGTCGCAGTACGACCTGTTCTGGTACGAGGAAGCAGGCGATCCGCTCGACTATGCCCTGCAGGCCGAGCTGGCGCAGCACTATGCCGGGCCGATGGCCACCGGCGAGAACCTGTTCTCGATGCAGGATGCGCGCAACCTGATCCGCTACGGCGGCATGCGGCCCGACCGCGACTGGCTGCAGTTCGACTGCGCGCTCAGCTACGGGCTGGTCGAGTACCTGCGCACGCTGGAGATGCTGAAGGCGCATGGCTGGTCGGCATCGCGTTGCGTGCCGCATGGCGGGCACCAGATGTCGCTGGCCATCGCGGCCGGCCTGGGCCTGGGCGGCAACGAGTCGTACCCGGACCTGTTCCAGCCCTACGGCGGCTTCCCCGATGGCGTGCAGGTCGACAACGGGTATGTCACGTTGCCCGAGCTGCCGGGGATCGGGTTCGAGGGCAAGGCGGATCTGTACGCTCAGATGAAGGGGCTGGCGGGCTGAGTTGTCACGAAGGCGCAAACGCTGCCTGGATGGCTGCCACGAGTTCTGCGGCCAGGGCTTCGTCTGCCAGCGCGGGTATTTCCCTCAGCAGCTTGTTCGACACCTTGCCGCCGTTCTCCCGCACTGAACGGATGATCCGATCGATGTCGCCATCGGGCCCTTCGATGACCTGCTTGACGCGCTCGCGGGCCATGCGCAGGCTGCGCAGATAACCTGCCTCCTTGCGCATCTCCTGCTCGATGGTCAACTGAACCACCTGGGCCAGGTACTCGACGTGGTCGGTCATGTCCGGGTAGCGCCAGGCGGGCAGCGCGTCCTGCCAAGCATCGAATTGCAKGTGGTGGTGCACACCGTCCTCGGCCACTTGCTCCGCGCCAAAGCGCCAGGCCTGGGCGTACTTGCGCATGAACGGTCGCGAGAACAGTTCCAGCACCTGGTCGTAGCCGCGCCGCTGAACGACGCTGCTCGTGATCGTTGCCGACACCGGAAGGATGAAAGGCGCGGGGATGGCGCCATCGCGCCGCAGCACATCG
>NZ_JBFUFP010000861.1:0-2382 GCF_056403375.1 Rhizobacter sp. P2_H2 | reverse complement strand
GACGCTCAGCAGCCCATCGGCATCGACCTGGAAGCTCACGCGGATGCGCGCCGCGCCCGCCACCATCGGCGGCATGCCGCGCAGCTCGAAGCGCGCGAGCGAGCGGCAATCGCTGACGAGTTCGCGCTCGCCCTGCACCACGTGCAGCGCCATCGCGGTCTGCCCGTCCTTGAAGGTCGTGAACTCCTGCGCACGCGCGGTCGGGATCGTGCTGTTGCGCGGGATGATGCGCTCGACCAGCCCGCCCATCGTCTCGAGACCGAGCGACAGCGGGATCACGTCGAGCAGCAGCAACTCGTCGGCACCGGCATTGCCCGCCAGCGCGTTGGCCTGGATCGCCGCGCCGAGCGCGACGACCTCGTCCGGATTCAGGTTGGTCAGCGGTGCCTTGCCGAAGAAGCCGGCGACCGCCGCCTGCACCATCGGCATGCGGGTGGAACCGCCCACCATCACGACGCCCTGCACTTCTTCCTTCGCGGCCTGCGCATCGCGCAGCACCTTGCGAACAGCCGCCAGCGTGCGCGCCAGCAGAGCGGCGCCGAGCGTCTCGAACTGCGCACGCGTCACGCGTACCGACAGCTCGCCGGACGACAGCGGACTGGCGAGCGTGGCGTGGTCGGAGGACGAGAGCTTCTCCTTCGCGGCACGCGCGGCCACCAGCACCGCACGCTTGTCCTGCGGCGTGTCGGCGCGCAGGCCGGCTTGGTCCAGCGCCCAGTCGGCGAGCGTGCGATCGAAATCGTCGCCACCGAGTGCCGAATCGCCGCCGGTCGCGACGACCTCGAACACGCCCTTCGTCARCTTCAGCAGTGAAATGTCGAAGGTGCCGCCGCCCAGGTCGTAGACGGCGTACAAGCCCTCGGAACCGTTCTCCAGCCCGTAGGCGATCGCCGCGGCGGTCGGCTCGTTGATCAGGCGCAGCACGTTCAGGCCGGCGAGTTGCGCGGCATCCTTCGTGGCCTGCCGCTGCGCATCGTCGAAGTAGGCCGGCACCGTGATCACCGCGCCGAACAGGTCGTCGGCGAAGGTGTCCTCGGCGCGATAACGCAGCGTCGCGAGGATCTCGGCCGACACCTCCACCGGCGACTTCACGCCGTCGATCGTGCGCAGCTGCACCATGCCCGGCGCATCGACAAAATCGTATGGCAGCTTCTCGACGTGCGCGATGTCGCGCAGCCCACGGCCCATGAAACGCTTGACCGAGACGACGGTATTGGCCGGATCGATCGCGGCCTGCGCCAGTGCGCCATGGCCGATCTCGCGCCGCCCTTCGGGCAGGTAGCGCACAGCCGACGGCAGGATCACGTGGCCGGCTTCGTCCGGCAGGCATTCGGACACGCCGTTGCGCACCGCAGCGACCAGCGAATGCGTGGTGCCGAGGTCGATGCCGACCGCGATGCGGCGCTGATGGGGATCGGGGGTGCCCCCCGGTTCGGAAATTTGCAGCAGGGCCATGGTGTCTATTGTCCCAGCGCTTCGAGGCGTTGATCGACGTCGTCGGCAAAGCGYTCTACGAACATGAGGGCTCTGACCTGCTGCGCGGCCGCGGCGGTGTCATGGCGTTCGTCGAGCGTCGCGGCCAGTGCGGCGAGGGCCTGGCGGCGGTGCGCGGCGACCTCGTCGGCCAGCGCCTCGACGGCCGGCAGGCCGGCGGCGTCGTCGAGTGACTCGCGCCACTCCATCTGCTGCATCAGGAAACCGGCCGGCATCGCGGTGTTGTTCTCGGCGTCGATCGAGACGCCACCGAGCTCGCACAGGTAGGCAGCGCGCTTCAGCGGATGCTTCAGCCGCTGGTAGGCCTCGTTCACGCGCACCGCCCATTGCATCGCGACGCGCTGGGCCGCACCGCCCTCGGCTGCGAAGCGGTCGGGATGCACTTCGGCCTGCAGCGCGCGCCAGCGCGCATCGAGCTCGTCGCGATCGAGCGCGAAGCGGCGCGGCAGGCCGAACAGTTCGAAATCGTCGCTATCGAGCTTCATGGCTGGATTTCAGGCAACAAAAAGGCGCGGCTTGCGGCCGCGCCTGGTTCGCAAGCGCCGGGGCGCTAGACGCGGAACGACTCACCGCAACCGCAGCGATCCTTCTCGCGCGGGTTGCGGAACTTGAAACCCTCGTTCAGGCCTTCGCGCACGAAGTCGAGCTGCGTGCCGTCGATGTAGGGCAGGCTCTTCGGATCGACCAGCACCTTCACGCCGCGGTCTTCGAACACCGCGTCTTCGGGCGCCACGTCATCGGCGTACTCCAGCTTGTAGGCCAGGCCCGAACAACCGGTCGTCTTGATGCCCAGCCGGACGCCGACGCCCTTGCCGCGCTTGGTGATGTAGCGCGACACGTGGCGTGCCGCGGCTTCGGTCAGCGTGACGGCCATGGTCTCAGTGCGTC
>NZ_JBFUFP010000860.1:0-2385 GCF_056403375.1 Rhizobacter sp. P2_H2 | reverse complement strand
GGCGGGCGGTCCGGCGTCGACACGTGGCTCGCCGCCGCAGCGGATGGCCAGGTCGACCACGGCCTTCGCCTCGGCGACGGCCTGTCCCGGCGACAGGGCCGGCTTCGGTGACTGGCCCCACGCCATGCTGGCGGCGCCCAGCACGAAGGCCGCAGCCAACATCCTCAGAGCATTCGAATGGGACATGACGCACCTCCTGACCAGGCTGGCCGGCGCACATCGCGCATCGGCATCTTCCTTATCGGTCGTGCGGCAGTCCGGTGCAACAGGGTCTGTCCGAAGGTCAAATGTCCCTGGCGGTCCCGCCGATCGCTGCTGTCAGTCGTCGCGCTCCAGGCGCTTGCCCATGCTCATCGCGTCGTCCTCCGCGAACCCGAGGCTCTCGTAGAACGCGATCACCGCGGTGTTGCCACGGCGGATCTGCAGGTTGATCTTCGGGCAGCCGCGCTCGCGCAGCCTCAGCTCGGCCCAGTCCATCAGCGCGCGGCCCAGGCCGCCGCGCTGCAGCTTCGGCGTGACGGCCAGGTAGTTGATCCAGCCGCGGTGGCCTTCGTAGCCGGCCATCACGCTGCCGACCAKCTCACCATCGCACTCGGCCACCGCGAACAGCTCGGGCTGCTCGGCGAACTTGCGGGCGATGTCCTTGGCCGGATCGTTCCACGGCCGCGTCAGCCCGCAGGCCTGCCACAGCGCGATCAGCGCCGCTTCGTCGTCACGACGGCACGGCCGGATCTGCCAATTCAGCATCGGCGGTTCAGAGCTTGCCCGCCACCCAGCCCTGCACCGAGGCGAGCGCCTGCGGCAGCTGCGATGCATCGGTGCCGCCGGCCATCGCCATGTCGGCCTTGCCGCCGCCCTTGCCGCCGACCTGCTGCGCGACGAAGTTGACCAGCTCGCCGGCCTTGAGCTTGCCGACGCTGTCGGCGGTGACGCCGGCCGCCAACTGCACCTTGTCGCCGTCGACCGCCGCCAGCACGATGACCGCCGTCTTCAGCTTGTCCTTCAGCTTGTCGAGCGTCTCACGCAGCGTCTTCGCATCGGCACCCTCCAGGCGCGCGGCCAGCACCTTCAGGCCCTTCACGTCGACCGCCTGGCCGACCAGTTCATCGCCCTGCGACGACGCGAGCTTGCCCTTCACGGCGCCGAGTTCCTTCTCGAGCGCACGCACCTGCTCCAGCACCTGCGCCAAGCGCTGCGGCACCTCGGTGGGCGCGGCCTTCAGCGTCGCGGCCAGCTGGTGCAGCGTGCCTTCGAGCGTCTGCAGGTAGGTCAGCGCATTCGCGCCGGTCACCGCCTCGATGCGGCGCACGCCGGCGGCCACGCCGCTCTCGGCCACCACCTTGAACAGGCCGATGTCGCCGGTGCGCTGCACATGCGTGCCGCCGCACAGCTCGCGGCTGCTGCCGATGTCGAGCACGCGCACGGTCTCGCCGTACTTCTCGCCGAACAGCATCATCGCGCCGGTCTTCTGGGCCGATTCGATGTCCATCACGCGCGCCTGGGTGGCCGCGTTGGCGAGGATCTCGGCGTTGACGCGGCGCTCGATCTCGGCGATCTGCTGCGGCGTGACCGGCGCGTTGTGCGCGAAGTCGAAGCGCGTCTTCTCGGCGTCGACCAGCGAGCCCTTCTGCTGCACGTGCGTGCCCAGCACCTCGCGCAGCGCCTTGTGCATCAGGTGGGTGGCGCTGTGGTTGCGCACGGTGGCCGCGCGCAGGTCGGCGTCGACGCGCGCGGTGACGGTGTCGCCCACCGACAGCTTGCCCTGGCTCATCACGCCGTGGTGGCCGWACACGTCGGCCTTGATCTTCTGSGTGTCSTSSACGCCGAACWGCRCGCCCTCGGCGCTCAGCGAGCCCTGGTCGCCGACCTGGCCGCCGCTCTCGGCGTAGAACGGCGTCACGCTCAGCACGACGATGCCGGTCTGGCCTTCGAGCAGCTGCTGCACCGGGCTGCCCTCCTGGTAGAGCGCCGCGACGGTCGCCTGCTCCTGCAGGTGCTCGTAGCCGGTGAACGCATGGCCGGCGCCGGTGTACTCCACGGCGCGCGCCATCTTGAACTTGCCGGCCGCGCGGCCGGCCGCCTTCTGCTGCTCCATCGCCGCGCCGAAGCCGACCTCGTCGACCTCCACGCCGCGCTCGCGGCAGACGTCCTGCGTCAGGTCGAGCGGGAAGCCGTAGGTGTCGTGCAGCTTGAAGGCCACGTCGCCGGGCAGCGTCTTCTGGCCGCCGGCCAGGGCGGCGTCGAGGATCTCCATGCCGTTGGCCAGCGTCTCGAAGAAGCGAACCTCCTCGGCCTTCAGCGTGTCGGTGATGTGCTGCTGGTCGGCGGCGAGCTTCGGGTAGGCCGCGCCCATCTCGCTGACCAGGTCGGCCACCAGCTTGTGGA
>NZ_JBFUFP010000859.1:0-2386 GCF_056403375.1 Rhizobacter sp. P2_H2 | reverse complement strand
GTGCTGGCCGACAGCGCCAACGCCGCCTGCTATACMGTGCCGGCCACGGGCACATGTTCCAGCACCACGGCATCCACGAGTGCAGCCGCATGGAGAATTGCGACTCTGGCCTCGCTGCCCACGTACAGCGTGTCCAACGCGCCCGGCGCTGTCGTCACGCTGGACAGCTCGACCGGCCGCTTCAAGGTGGTGGTGAGCTGGGGCGCCAAGGCCACCACGCTCGGCGGCGAATCGATAGCCGACACCCACAACGTCACGGTGACCACCGATGTGCGCCAGTGACACGCCGCGCCGTGCCGGGCAACGCGGCACCTCGCTGATCGAACTGCTGGTCGGCATCGTCGTCGCGTTGCTGATCGGGCTGGTCGCGATGGGAATGGCGATCAGCTTCGCCGCGACGCAGCGCCAGGCCGTCGGCACCTCCAGCGCGACGAGCAGCGGCTCGTCGGCGATCGAGATCTTGCGCACAAGGACCCTGCCGACCGGGCTGGGCTTCTTCGGCAGCAGCAGCTTCCGCTGCGAGAGGCTGAACCTCAGCTACGGCAGCAGCGTGCTCGGCGACGGCACTGCCTTCTCGCCGCTGAACGTCACGCGCCCGTCGACCGGCCTGTTCGACACGCTGGACGTGATGCATGCCTCCAGCGTCTATGGCGGCACCGAGGTGCCGCTGCTCAGCGCCACCGCCACCGCCGCGTCATTGAAGGCGCATCTGCCCGCTTCGACGGGGCAGGTGGTGCTGCTGTCGCCTGCCACCGCGGGCGCGCCCTGCACGGTGCGCTCCGTCACCGGCATCACCGCCGCCACGGCCGACACCTACGAGCAGCTGAGTTTCGGGTCGTCGGGCAGCGATGGCGCGTACAACCAGGCCACGTTCTCGGCCTCGACCAGCTACGCCGCCGGTGACCGCATTGCCTTGCTGGGCGCCTTGTCCGCCTACCGCTACAGCGTGACGAACAACGCACTGCAGCAGACGGACCTGATCGCCGGCACCACGGCCACGCTGGCCCGCAACGTGATGGCGTTCCGCGTGCAGTACGGTGCGGCCGCGTCGACCAGCTCGCGCGCGCTGGACAGCTGGGTCAACCCGGGCGCGAGCACCGAATGGGCGACGGTCGACAGCGCCCACCTCGGCCGGATCCTGGCGATGCGCGTGCAGCTGCTGCTGCGCAGCCCCCAGCCCGAGAAGCCCAACACCAGCACCGGTGTGTGCGAGGCGACAACCATCGCGCCGACCTTGATGACCGGTGAAACCTATGCGCTGGCCACCGCCGACAGGTGCTACCGCTACCGCCTGGTGAGCACCGTGATCCCGCTTCGAAACATCACCGGAGGCCTGAAATGACCCCACGCGCCCGACACCAACGCGGCGGCTCGCTGTTCCTGGTGCTGATCGTGCTGGCCACGCTGATGCTCAGCGGCCTGGCGCTGGCCCGCATGACCGATACCGGCACGCTGCTCGCCGGCAACCTGGCCAGCCGCGCCGCGGCGCTGCAGGCCGCCGAGGTCGGGGTCAACAACGGGTATGCCGCGGTGCAGGGGCTCACGGATGAGGAGTCGACCGCCCAAAGCTTGACGTGGTATCGGCGCACGCTTGACACGAACCAGACGGCCCAAGGGTTGCCGAACTCGGTGCCGTGGAGCAACACACCCGCCAGCACCGTCGGCGCGATGACGGTGAACTACTACGTCGAGCGCGTGTGCGACTACACCACCGCTGCCATCACCGACGCCACCAAGCAGTGCCTGCTGAAGGAAGTCGACATGCCGGTCAATCGCGCCGAAGACCCGGGCGACCGCGACAAGCAGCTCGACAACCCCTACGCCACGCAGTTCCGCATCACGACCCGCGTCACCGACCAGCGCAACACGACGGTCTATGTGCAGGCCCTGGTGACCAAGGGCAGCAACTGAACTTCGCTCGAGAGGATGTGACCATGTCGTTCTTCATCAATCGCCCGGGCGCCCTGTGGGTGTCGTTGCTCCTGCTGGGACTCCCGTCGGCGCACGCCACCGACGTGGCGACCCGGCCGCTGAAGGCCAGCGTGCTGGTCAAGCCGAACGTGATCATCGGGATGGACGATTCCGGGTCGATGGATGCAGAAGTGCTGTTCGACGAAACGAACAGCGGCATGCTGTGGTGGGATAGGACCACCAAGCAAGCGTGGTCCAACGGCAAGCTTCGCGACAAAACGAGCAATTCCGACCTATACGGCTATCTCTTTCCCAACGGGGCAAACGTCTCGATCCCGGGCACGCTGGTGCTGCCGACGACCTATGCCGCAATCCCTCCCACCAAGGACTTCGCGTTCACGCGCTCAAATGCCTACAACCCGGCCTACTACGACACGAACGTCACATACGCTCCCTGGGTGAACTACTTCTACAG
>NZ_JBFUFP010000858.1:0-2387 GCF_056403375.1 Rhizobacter sp. P2_H2 | reverse complement strand
ACCTCACGCAGAGCCGGCTTGTCGATGATGTCGATCTCGCGCAGACGAACACGCAAACAACCCGACGCACGCAACCGCGTCAGCACATGGCTCACGGTTTCTATGCGCAAGCCCAGGTGGCTGCCGATGTCCTCGCGGCTCATCGGCAACCGCAGCTCGGCCCCCGATTGGCCCCGCTCCAGCGCACGCTCGGAGAGTCCCAGCAGGAACGCCGCGATCCGCGCCCCCGCCTGACGCTGCCCGAGCAGCCGCATCAGCGCATGGTCGCGCACGATCTCGCGGCTCATCAGCTGATGGAAACGGCGCTGCAGCATGCCCGAGGCCGCCAGCGCCTGTTCCACTTGATCGAACGGCAGTTCGCACACCTCCGAATCCTGCAACGCGATCGCCTGGCAGCGGTGCAGCCCCGAATCGATCGCGTCCAGCCCGAGCAGGTCGCCCGGCAACGCGAAGCCGGTCACGCGCCCGCGCTGCGGCGGCGCACCGACACAGGTCTTGAAGGCGCCGCTGCGCACCGCATACAGCGACGCAAAGGTCTCGTCCTCCAGGAACAGCGTGTCCCCCGCAGCCACCGCCCGAACGCTGCCGGCCACGATGGCGTCGATGTCGTCGCGCACCACCGGCAGGCACAGGTGGCGCCGCTCGCACAGCATGCAGTCAGGCTCGGCGGGCAGCGCAGGCAAATGGCTCATCGAAGACATGGCACGACGCGCCGCAGCGCTCCATCGGGTTGAATGGCTCGACGGCATTGTGGAAGGCCGCCCGCAGCCGCCAGTTGATCCAACGCAAGCCGCCGCGGCGCGGCGCGCGCGACAGTGCCGCCATGAATGCCGCACACCCCTCCCCCGCGCTCGACGACGACCTGCTGCGCCGCTTCGACGTGCCCGGCCCGCGCTACACCTCGTACCCGACGGCCGACCGTTTCGGCGAGGCCTTCGACGCACAGCAGTACCAGCGGATGCTGGTGGCCCGCAACGGCAGCACCGCGCCCCTGTCGATCTACGTGCACATCCCGTTCTGCGAATCGGTCTGCTACTACTGCGCCTGCAACAAGGTGATCACGCGGCACCATGAGCGCGCCGTCGAGTACCTCGACGCGCTGGCCACCGAGATCGAACTGCACGTCACCGCGCTCGGCACCGGGCTGCCGGTGTCGCAGCTGCACCTCGGCGGCGGCTCGCCGACCTTCCTGAGCGATGCCGAACTCACGCGGCTGATGTCGACGCTGCGCGGCGCGTTCCGCCTGCTGCCCGACGCCGAGGTCTCGATCGAGGTCGACCCGCGCACCGTCACGCCGCAGCGCCTGGCGCACTTCCGCTCGCTCGGCTTCAACCGCATCAGCTTCGGCGTGCAGGACATCCAGCCCGACGTGCAGCAGGCCGTGCACCGCGTGCAGCCGTTCGAGGACGTGCGCGTGCTGGTCGCCGCCGCGCGCGTGCAGGGCTACGAATCGATCAACGTCGACCTGATCTACGGCCTGCCGAAACAGACGCCGCAGAGCCTCGCCGAGACCGTGTCGCGGATCGCCGAGTTGCGCCCCGACCGCGTCGCGCTGTACGGCTACGCGCACCTGCCGGAGCGCTTCAAGCCGCAGCGGCGCATCGTCACGGCCGAGCTGCCGAGCGGCGCCGATCGCGTGGCGATGCTGCGCGGCGCGATCCGCGGCTTCCTCGCCGCCGGCTATGAAGACATCGGCATGGACCACTTCGCGCTGCCCGGCGACGCCCTCGCCCGCGCGCGCCGCGCCGGCCGGCTGCACCGCAACTTCCAGGGCTACAGCACGCAGCCCGATTGCGACCTGATCGGCCTCGGCGTCTCGGCGATCGGCCGCATGGGCACGAGCTACAGCCAGAACGCGAAGACCCTGCCCGAGTACTACGAGGCGCTCGCGCAGCGCCGCTTCCCGGTGGTGCGCGGCCTGGCGCTCGACAGCGACGACCTGCTGCGCCGCGACGTGATCATGGCGCTGATGTGCCAGGGCCGCGCCGACCTCACGACGCTCGGCCATGCCCACGACGTCGACGGCGCGGCGTACTTCGCGCCCGAGCTGGCGTCGTTGCAGGTGTTCGTGGCCGACGGCCTGGTCGAGATCGACGGCGGCAACGGCGCGACCGTGCAGGTCACGCCGCGCGGCTGGCTGCTGGTGCGCGCGATCGCGATGGTGTTCGACCGCCACCTGCAGGCCGCACGCGCCCGGGTGCGCGAAGGCAAGCACACCGCCGATGCAGGCGGCGCGCGCTTCTCGCGCGTGCTGTGACGCGGCGATGAGCCTCGCGCTGCTCACCGGCGCCGCGCTGCTCGGCCTGRCCGGCTCGGCGCACTGCGCCGCGATGTGCGGCGCCAGCAGCGCCGCCGTCGTGCGCGGCTGCGGCAGCACGGCCGGGCCG
>NZ_JBFUFP010000857.1:0-2388 GCF_056403375.1 Rhizobacter sp. P2_H2 | reverse complement strand
GCCCGGCTGCAGCCCGGCGGTCATGCGGTCCATGTCGAAGAAGCCGGTGCGCACGCCGGTCACTTCCTCGGCGCCGTTCTCGTGCAACTCGTTGACGCGGTCGATCAGCTGCACCACCAGCGTGTCCATGCTGATGAAGCCCTGGCGCGAGCGTGAGCCCTCTTCGCCGATCTTGAAGATCTTGCTTTCGGATTCGTCGAGGATCTGCGAGACCGGCCGGCCCTGCGGATTGAACGCCGCGGTCGCGATCTCGTCGCTGGCGGCCACCAGCTTGCGCAGCACCGCGCGCTCGCGGACGATCTCGGCATAGCGGCGCAGGTTGGACGCGCTCGGCACGCTCTGCGCGAGCGCGTTCAGGTAGGTCAGCCCGCCGCAATCGGCCGCCTTGCCCAGGCCCTGCAGCTGCTCGAACACGGTGATCACGTCGGCCGGCTTCGAGCCGTTGATCAGCCCGCCGATCGCCGCGTAGATCAGCTTGTGCTCGTAGCGGTAGAAGTCGGTGTCCTGCAGCAGGTCGCCGCAACGGTCCCAGGCACTGTTGTCGAGCAGCAGGCCGCCGATGACGCTCTGCTCAGCCTCGATCGAATGCGGCGGCACGCGCAGGCGCGCCACCTCGTCATCTTCCGCACCGTGGCTGCGCGCTGCGTCGGATCCGAATTGCGGGGGGAGATTGAAAACCGAGGACATCGATACTTCCTGTGGGCAACCCTGTGGACATCCCTGTTGGCATCCGGTGATCAAGCACTGGACAACCGCGGAGAACTCGCGCCCCAATGAAAAAGGGCCGGCGAAGCCGACCCTTTTGTCGAGGCGCGAGGCGCAACCTTAGTCGGTTTCGCCGACCACCACAACCTTGACATCCACGACCACATCAGTGTGCGGCGCCACCGACACGACGTGCTCGCCGACCGTCTTCAGCGGACCGTTGGGCAGGCGAACCTGCGCCTTGGCGATCTTGAAGTCGATGCGCGTCAGCGCTTCGGCGATGTCGTTGTTGGTCACCGAGCCGAACAACCGGCCATCCACACCCGCCTTTTGCGTGATGTGAACGGTGCGGCCGCTCATCTTCTCGCCCAGCGCTTGCGCGGTGGCGAGCTTGTCGGCAGCGGCCTTTTCGAGTTCGGCGCGCTTGGCTTCGAATTCCTTGATTGCGACCGGCGTCGCACGGCGTGCGGACTTGGTCGGGATCAGGAAGTTGCGTGCATAACCGTCCTTGACCTTGACGACATCGCCGAGGTTTCCGAGGTTGCCCACTTTTTCGAGCAGGATCACTTGCATGGTGTGGCTCCTCAGACCTTGTGCTGGTCGCTGTACGGCAGCATCGCCAGGAAGCGCGCGCGCTTGATGGCGGTGGTCAGCTGACGCTGGAAGAACGCGCGCGTGCCGGTCAGGCGTGCGGGCGTGATCTTGCCGTTCTCACCGATGAAATCGCGCAAGGTGTCGATGTCCTTGTAGTCGATTTCCTTGACGCCGGTCACCGTGAAGCGGCAGAAGCGCTTGCGGCGGAACAGCAGGGATTGTTGGTTGCGCTTGGGCTTGCGGTCCTTCGAGAACCGACCTTTACCACGTGGCGGGGGCATATTTCACCTCACTTGAATATCAGATTCGGACAAACAGGTTGAGCACGGGGCTCATTCGAATTCGGTCACATGGAACAGCGTGCCGCGACCGCTGCGCATTGCTGACAGAAAGCCGGCGAAGGTGCCTGTGCTTCCGATCGGCAGTGCCTGCAGGCGCCGTGTGATGTCACCGATGGCCACGGCCCGGATCTCCAGGGAGACTCGGCGGACCTGGCCGGATTCGCTGACCTGCGATTCGTGCTTGAGGCTCAAATCGAAGGCCGGCAGCCCGGCCGGTGTGTATCTCACGGCCCCTCGCTCCACCACTTGCGCCGCCAGAACCAATCGGTTCATGCAACGCCCGGGTGACAGCCGCGGGACCTCACCGTTCTCAGGCTGCAGCTTCCTGCGGGGCCTTGCGGGACTCTTCCTTCTCGACCGCCTTCATCATCACCGACGGACCGGTGTCGGCCTGGGGGCGAACGACGGTCAGGTGACGCAGCACGGCGTCGTTGAAGCGGAAGCCTGTTTCCAGCTCGCCGAGGACTTCCTTGCTGCATTCGATGTTGATGCAGAGGTAGTGGGCCTTGGCCAGCTTCTGGATCAGGTAAGCCATCTGGCGACGGCCCCAATCTTCCACACGGTGGACCTTGCCGCCGCCGGCGGTGATCACACCCTTGTAGCGCTCCAGCATGGCCGGAACCTGTTCGCTCTGATCCGGATGGATGAGCAAGATGATTTCGTAGTGACGCATTGAAACTCCTTTTGGATTTGCGTCCTCTGCCCTTCAGTGAATCGAAGGCTTTGGACACGGAACCACCCCAAGCGT
>NZ_JBFUFP010000856.1:0-2392 GCF_056403375.1 Rhizobacter sp. P2_H2 | reverse complement strand
GTTGCCGGAATCCCAGTTCCACACCAGCGCGCCGGTCTCGATGTCGAACGCGCGGATCACGCCCGATTGCTCCTTCGTCGACACGTTGTCGAGCACGGTGCCGCCGATGACCACCAGGTTCTGCGTGACGACGGGGGGCGAGGTCGAGTAGTACGAGCCCGGCTTCAGGTTCGGCATGTGCGCCCACAGGTCGACCTGGCCGCCGTTGCCGAAGCCGCGGCAGAGCTTGCCGGTCTCGGGGTCGAGTGCGAGCAGGCGCCCGTCGGCGGTGGGCATGAAGAGCTTCGCGGGGCAGGCGCCGGCGGCCTTCGTGGCCGGTGCGGCCGGCGGCTGGTAGGCCAGGCCGCGGCAGGTCAGGTGCTGCAGCGCCAGGCCACCCTGGATCGGCGGGTCGTAGCGCCACGCCTGCTGGCCGGTGGTCGCGTCGAGTGCCACCACCGACTGGTGCGGCGTGCACAGGTAGAGCCGGTTGCCGATCTTCAGCGGCGTGACCTCGTAGGTCGTCTCGACCGGGTCGCCGGGCCGGCCGCGCAGGTCGCCGGTGCGGTACTGCCAGGCCAGCTGCAGGCTGCCGACGTTGTCGGGCGTGATCTGCTTCAGCGGCGACCAGCGCTGGCCGTGGCCGGTGCGGCCGTAGGCATGCCATTCGTCGGAGGGCACGGCCGACGCGGCGTCGCTGACCACGGCGGCGGCCGGCAGGTTGCCGGCTTGGTCGTGGCGATCGACCGTCCACGACGCGACCGCGACGACGCCGGACAGCATCAGCACGGTGGCCAGCGCGGCGCGCGCGCTGCCCAGGCCGGCGCTGCCCAGCGCGCGCGCGACCCAGGGCGTCACCAGCAGCACGCCGAGCACGAACAGCAGGTCCAGCCGCGCCGCGAGCGGCCACCAGTCGAGGCCGGATTCCCACAGCGCCCAGGCCAGCGTCGCGAGCAGCCAGCCGGTGAACACCCACAGCGCGGCGCTGCGCCTGCGCCACAGCAACGCGCCGCTCGCGAGGGCGGCGACGCCGGCGGCGAGGTAGTACGGGCTGCCGTGCAGCGCGATCAGCCATGCGCCGCCGCCGGCGAGCGCGAGGCCGGACAGGATCAGCACGACGGCGAGCACGCGGGTCAGCAGCGCGCGGGAAGGGGTAGGGGAAGTCGGCACGGGGAATCTCCGCAAGGCAACGGACAATCGCCCGCGCAGGCCAAGTTAGCGGCCCGCATGCGGGCCGGCTGTCGGCCGCGATCCCGGCGCGTCGTAGGACGGTGTGCCTTGCGCTGCCGGGGTGTCACAGCATTTCAGGAGATGACCCGATGTTCGATGCAACCGTCGCCGGCAGCCTGCCGAAACCCGCCTGGCTGGCCGAGACCGGCAAGCTGTGGCCCACCTGGAAGGCCGAGGGCGACGCGCTGGCGCAGGCCAAGCTCGATGCGACGCTGCTGTGGATCAAGGCCCAGGAGGATGCCGGGCTGTCGGTGATCGGTGACGGCGAGCAGTCGCGCCAGCACTTCGTGCACGGCTTCCTGGAGCGGGTGGCCGGCATCGACTTCGAGCACAAGGTCGAGATGGGCATCCGCCGCGACCGCTACAAGGCGATGGTGCCGCAGGTGGTGGGCCCGCTGAGCCTGAGCGGCCGCGTGCACGCGACCGAGGCGCGCTTCCTGCGGGCGCACACGCAGCGCAAGATCAAGTTCACGCTGCCCGGCCCGATGACGATCGTCGACACCGTGGCCGACCGTTTCTACGGCGACCGCGTGAAGATGGCCTTCGCGTTCGCCGAGCTGCTGAATCAGGAGGCGCGCGCGCTGGAGGCCGATGGCGTCGACATCGTGCAGTTCGACGAGCCGGCCTTCAACGTCTACATGGAAGAGGCGGCCGACTGGGGCGTGAAGGCGCTGGAGCGCGCGGCCGAGGGGCTGCGTTGCACGACCGCGGTGCACATCTGCTATGGCTACGGCATCCAGGCCAACATCGACTGGAAGAACTCGCTGGGCGACGAGTGGCGGCAGTACGAGAAGGTGTTCCCGGCGCTGGCCGCGAGCCGCATCGACCAGGTGAGCCTGGAATGCATCCATTCGCACGTGCCGCCCGACCTGATGCGGCTGCTGGCCGGCAAGGACGTGATGGTCGGCGTGATCGACGTCGCGAGMGACACCATCGAGACGCCGGAAGAGGTGGCCGACACCATCGGCCGCGCGCTGCAGTTCGTGCCGAAGGAGCGGTTGATCCCGTGCACGAACTGCGGGCTTGCGCCGATGAGCCGGGCGGTGGCGGAGGCGAAGCTGAAGGCGCTGGGGGAGGGGGCGGCGCTGGCGAGGAGGCGTGCCGCCTAAAATGGCGGCCCGCCCGCTCGTCGGTTCGCAGCTTTCCCTCTCGAAGACCCCAGATGGCCACCATCCTCCAGAAC
>NZ_JBFUFP010000855.1:0-2394 GCF_056403375.1 Rhizobacter sp. P2_H2 | reverse complement strand
GGGCCGCACAGCCCGATGCCTTGCACGAAGAGCGTGCTCATCGGGCGGCTCCGAACACGAGGCTGGCGTTCGAGCCGCCGAAGCCGAACGAGTTGCTCAGCACATGGCGCAACGGCGCCGCGCGGCTGTGGTCGACGTAGTTCGACTGCAGCTCGGCATCCGGGTGCAGCCGGTTCAGCCCGCCCGGGATCAGCCCGTGCTGCAGCGCGAGCACGCCCAGCACCGCCTCGACACCGCCGGCCGCGCCCAGCGTGTGGCCGGTCGCGCCCTTGGTGGAGCTGCAGGGCACGGCCGGCCCGAACACGGTCTGCACGGCACGGTCTTCGGCCGCGTCGTTGTTGTGCGTCGCGGTGCCGTGCAGGTTGATGTAGTCGATGTCGCCCGGCTGCRGGCCCGCACCGGCCAGCGCCTGCTGCATCGCCGCGACCGCGCCGCCGCCGTCGGGCAGCGGCGAGCTCATGTGGAAGCCGTCGCTGCTCTCGCCGGTGCCGAGCAGCCAGGCTTGCGGTTCCGCCATCCCTCGCACCTTGCGCTCCAGCAGCGCGAATGCCGCCGCCTCGCCCAGCGACAGCCCGTTGCGGCCGGCATCCCAGGGCCGGCAGATCTGCGGCGACAGCAGTTCCAGCGAGTTGAAGCCGTACAGCGTCGTCAGGCACAGGCTGTCGACGCCGCCGACCACCGCCGCGTCGATCCAGCCGAGCTCCATCAGCCGCGCGGCGGCCGCGAACACCTTGGCGCTCGACGAGCAGGCCGTCGACACCACCCACTGCGGCCCGTCGAGTTGCAGCGCGAGCGCGACGAAGCGGGCGAGCGAACCGGTGTTGTGCGTCTCGGCGTAGTGGAAGTCGTCCGGCAGCGCGCCGTCGGGGCCGCGCCGGCGGTAGGCATGCTCGGTCTGCAGGATGCCGGAGGTGCTGCTGCCCAGCAGCACCGCGACGCGTTGCGCACCATGGCGCTCGCGTGCAGCGCGCACCGCCGCGCGGAAACCGTTCTGCTGCAGCCCGAGCCAGGCGAGCCGGTGGTTGCGGCAGTCGTAGGCCTCGAGCTCGGCCGGCAGCGCGATCGCATCGACGCCGGCGACCTCGCCGACATGGCAGGTCAGCGCGACATCCTCGAAGCGGCACGGTGCGAGCCCGCTGCGGCCGTCGCGCAGCGCCTGCAGGTGGGTCTCGTTGCCGGCTCCGAGCGCGCTCGTGACCGTCATCCGGGTGATCGCGACCGGCTTCATGCGGCGGGGGCGGTGTGGGTCGTCGCCACCGCAGGGTGCGCAGGCCAGGCATCGCCCAGCCGCACGAAGCGCAGCCCCGCTTGCCGCACCTGGGCGATCAGCGCCGGCAGCACCTCCAGCACCACCGGCCGGCCTTCGGGCGTGGCGGCGCAATGGCCGTCGTGCAGCAGCAGGATGTCGCCGCCGCGCAGGCCCCGTGTCAGGCGCGCCAGCACGCGTTGCGCATCGCCGTCGCGGGTGTCGAAGCCGCGGCGCGTCCAGCTTGCGAGCCGCAGGCCGGCACGGTGCAGCACCGGGCCGAGGAACACGTTGCGCAGGCCGGCCGGTGCGCGGAACAGCGTCGGCCGCGTACCGGTTGTCGTGTGAAGAAACGCTTGCGCCTGCTGCAGCTCGCGCGCGATGCGGCGCGGGCCGAACAGCGAGAATGCATGCGGGTGCCGCCAGCTGTGGTTCTGCACCTCGTGGCCGCGCTGCACGATCTCGCGCAGCAGGGCAGGGTGGGCGGCCGCGCGTTCGGCGATCACGAAGAAGGTGGCCTGCACGCCGGCCGCGTCGAGCTGGTCGAGCACCTGCGGCGTCAGCACCGGGTCCGGGCCGTCGTCGAGCGTCAGCGCGATCTCGCCGCGCGCCGCGGCGGGCGCGGGCAGCCGCGTGATGTTCTCGCCCAGCCAGGTCGAGCGCGGCCACAGCCCGAGTCCCGTGATGGTGAGGTGGTTCAGCACGACCGCGCCGAGCGCCCACGGCCACGCGCCGGGCGTGCGCAGCACCGCGAGCAGCGCCAGCAGGTGCAGCGCGGCACTGAACAGCAGGAAGGTGGGAACGGGCCAGGTCGTCATGCGAATCGTTGAGTCCGGGGTGGGAAATCCGGGGTGGAAAGCGCTGGCCGCCAGCAGGGCAAATCAGGGCGCGGATTGTCCCACACCGCCCGGACGGCGCGCCCAGCTGGCCGACAGCAGCAGGCACAGCAGCGTGCCCGGCGCGACCACCTCGCCCAGCGCCACCAGCAGCGGCACGCTGGAGGTGCACAGCAGCGCGAACGACGCGACGATGGTCAGGTTGGCCAGCAGCAGCGAGGCGAGCGTCTCGGCGTCTGCGGCCTGGGCCTCCTGCTGGGCGAGCTGGTCGAAGAACAGCGCGTAGTTCGACCCGACCGCCACCACCAGCAG
>NZ_JBFUFP010000854.1:0-2394 GCF_056403375.1 Rhizobacter sp. P2_H2 | reverse complement strand
GTGCTGCTGAACATCGACGAGGTGATCCGCATCATCCGGCACTCGGACGAGCCGAAGGCGGCGCTGATCGAGCGCTTCAAGCTGAGCGAGCGCCAGGCCGACGACATCCTCGAGATCCGGCTGCGCCAGCTGGCGCGGCTGGAGGCGATCAAGATCGAGCAGGAACTGGGCGAGCTGCGCACCGACCGCGACAAGCTGCAGGAGATCCTCGGCAGCCCGGCGGCGCTGCGCCGCACGATGGTCAAGGAGATCGAGGCCGATGCGAAGCAGTACGGCGACGACCGCCGCACGCTGATCCAGGCCGGCAAGCGCACCGTGCTGGAGGTGAAGGTGCTCGACGAGCCGGTCACCGTGGTGGTCAGCCTGAAGGGCTGGGCGCGCGCGCTGAAGGGGCACGAGGTCGACCCGGCGGCGCTTGCCTTCAAGGCCGGCGACGGGCTGTACGGCACCTTCCCGTGCCGCAGCGTCGACACGCTGCTGGTGTTCGGCAGCAACGGGCGGGTCTACTCGATCGCGACCAGCCTGCTGCCGGGCGGGCGCGGCGACGGCCAGCCGATCACGACGCTGGTCGACCTGGAAAGCGGCACGCAGCCGCTGCACTACTTCGCGGCGAGTGCCGACACGAAGCTGCTGCTGTCGAACACCGGCGGCTTCGGGCTGCTGGCGCAGGTGTCGGACATGGTCAGCCGGCAGCGCGGCGGCAAGAGCTTCGTGACGCTGGACGAGGGCGACAAGCTGCTGCCGCCGGTGCCGCTGGCGGCAGCGCACACGCAGGTGGCGTGCCTGAGCTTGAGCGGCCGGCTGCTGGTGTTCCCGCTCGACGAGCTGAAGCTGCAGGCCAACGGCGGCCGCGGGCTGACGCTGATGGAAGTGGATGCGAAGGATCCGCTGGTCTCCACCGCGACCTGCGCGGCCGCGCTGAAGGTGCTCGGCCTGGGCCGCGGCGGCAAGCCGAAGGAGGAAGACCTGAAGGGAGCGTCGCTCGCCGTCTATGGCGGCAAGCGGGCGCGCAAGGGGAAGGTGCTGGATGCGGGGATGAAGGCGCAGCGGGTGCTGGCGGGCTGATGCCAGGTTGATGGCGCGCCCGGCTCAGCGGCCGGGCGGCATGCTCACCGGTGGCGCGCCTGCTGCGCGTGTCGCCCGTCAGGGTGTGCAGTCCGCTTGCGCGGCGGTGATTTGCGTGGGGCCTTCGCCTCGGCGGCGGCCGGTGGTTCCGGCTGCACCTCCTGCGGCGGTGTCGGCGGCGTCAGCTGCCCGATCGCCGGGAAGGTGGGCACCGGCATCGCACCGAGCCAGAAGCTCCACATCGAGCGGCTCGCGCTCACCATGTGCTCCCAGCTGCGCGCCTGCCAGGCGGCCATCTGCTCCACGCCCCACGGGCCGTGCCAAGCCGGGGGCTCGGTGGCGGTGGGGTTGTCCTGGCGCGGCTCCCACCACGAGTTCCAGTGCCACATCATGATCGTGCTCCGGTAGCGGACGATGCTGTGAGCTTAGCCCTCGATGGCCGCGGGCGCCATCGGCGATTGACCCGCGGCCAGGGTGATCAGCGCCCGCGCAGCGCCGACAGCACCAGCAGCCCCGCCACGCCGAACACCGCGAGGCTCCAGAACTCGTAGGGCACGCCGATGATCGAGACCGCTGCCTCGGCGCAGCTGCCGGTCACCTGGAACACCGACGGCAGCAGCTTGTCGACGCCGATGCCGCTGATGATCTTGTCGGCGAAGGTCAGGTTGCACGAGGTCGATTTCGCGGCCACCAGGTTCTGGTACAGCGCTGCCGCGATCCCGCAGGCAGCCAGCAGCACCGAGATGCCGCCGAGCGCGACGCGCGGCCCGCCGCGCAGCCACGCGGCGACGATGCACAGCACCGCGATCAGCGTGAACAGCAGGCGCTGCAGGATGCACCACGGGCACGGGCGCATGTCGAAGACGTACTGCGAGAACAGCGCGATACCGACGGCGGCCAGGCACAGCAGCGCGACGGCGTACAGGCGCTGCGTGGCGCCGAACTTGAAAGTGGCCATCGTTCAGGCCACCTGCGCGATCAACTCGATCTCGACGCAGGCGCCCATCGGCACCTGGGCCACGCCGAACGCGCTGCGTGCGTGCGCGCCCTTGTCGGCACCGAATACCTCGGCCAGCAGCTCCGAGCAGCCGTTGGTCACCAGGTGCTGCTCGGTGAACTCGCCGGTGCTGTTGACGAGGCTCATCACCTTGACGATGCGCTCGACCTTGTTCAGGTCGCCGCCGACGGCCGCCTGCAGCGTGCCCAGCAGGTCGATCGCGATCGCGCGCGCGGCGAGCTTGCCGGTGGCGGTGTCGGTGTCGAGGCCGAGCTTGCCGATCCAGGGCTTGCCGTCGCGCTTGGCGATGTGCCCGGACAGGAACACGAGGT
>NZ_JBFUFP010000853.1:0-2400 GCF_056403375.1 Rhizobacter sp. P2_H2 | reverse complement strand
GCGGCTCATCAGGTTCTTTCGCGTGAGTGGGCTAGTCATGGCGTGGCTCAGGTTCTCGGAAAGCAAAAACAAAAAGGCGTCCGCACGGTGCGGGCTCAGCCTGCACGGTGGGGACGCCATCGTCCGACCCGCGTCGCGCCAACCTTGGTGCGTGCGGATGTCTGTGGAAGATCGCCGTTGACCTTCCGCACGTCACTATGCAAGTGGCGTGCCACGGCTGTCTTCCCAGGGGCGGTTCGCATCGGCGATGTTGCAACGCACCAAGTGCGCCGCAGGCCGCACTGCGGCAGTGCGTTCAGCCGAGCAGGTCCGACACGTCGAGGATGCGCCGCGCCACGTCGGCGAGCCGCAGCCCCTTGTCCATCGCGGCCTTGCGCAACCGCGCATAGGCGGCTTCCTCGCTGAGCCCCTGGCGCGACATCAGCAGGCCCTTCGCGCGGTCGATCACCTTGCGGTCCGAGAGTTCGGTGCGCGCGTCTGCCAGTTCGCGGCGCAGGCCTTCCTCGTGCCGGAAGCGCGCCATCGCGACGTCGAGCACCGGCTTCACTCGCTCCGGCGCCAGCCCGGCCACGACGTAGGCGGTGACGCCGGCGGCGATCGCATCGGGCACGTGGCTGGTGTCGTCGTCGTCGGTGAACAGCACGATCGGGCGGCGCGCATCGCGCGTCGCCATCACGACATGCTCCAGCGTGTCGCGCGCCTGGCTCTCGGCGTCGATGATGATCATGTCGGGCTGGATCTGCGCCAGCCGCTCCGGCAGGAAGACATCGGCCGGCAGCACCGCGACGATGTTGTAGCCGTTCTCCAGCAAGCCGATGCGCAGCGCCCGCGAGCGCTCGGCCTCGATCGGGTCGGGCGCGCCTTCGCTGCCGTCGGAGGCCAGCGAGTCGGGAGCGACGATGACGATGCGCAGGACCGGGGCGGTCGGCGCGCGCGGCGGCTTCATGGGCCAGAGCGCAGCAACATCCGCGCCACGCGGTGCGGCGCGGCCGATCGCCGGGGAATCAGCGCTCCTGCGAACTCGTGTGCAGCGCGCGGCGGATCCAGCCGCCCAGCGGCCGCAGCGAGTCGAACATCGAATCGGCTGGCGGCTCGTCGAACYCCCGTTCTTCGAGCAGGCCCTGCGCCTCCAGCGCGTCAAGGAAGAGCTGCACCTCGGGGCGCTTCAGTCCGGCGATGGACGCCAACTGCTCCAGCGTCATGTGCCGCTGCGACATGTCGCTGAGCATGCGCCGGTGCGCGGTGCGATCGAACGGCGCAGGCAGCTCCGTCCAGGCCAAGAGGCGGTATTCCTTCATGGGGTTTCCCTAACGACGTTGTTGTAGTTGGCAATTGCTTCGGGGCACTGCTCGGTCACGCAGGTTAGTCGCCCGCGCTCGAACCGGGAAGGGGGTCGGATAGTAATCGAGGGTAAACCCTTGGATGCGCCGTGACAAATTTGGCGCCGGCGGGCGGCGTGGGTGCGCTGGCTACACTCGCTGGATGAAGGTACTGGGCGTGGAATCATCGTGCGACGAAACGGGCGTGGCCCTGGTGGAGGCCGGTCCGACCGGGGTTCCGGCCCTGCTGGCCCATGCCCTGCACAGCCAGATCGCGATGCACCAGGCCTACGGCGGCGTGGTGCCTGAACTGGCCTCGCGCGATCACATCCGGCGCGTGCTGCCGCTCACCGAACAGGTGCTGCACGAGGCCGGCGCCTCGCTCGCCGAGGTCGACGTGGTCGCGTTCACGCGCGGGCCGGGGCTGGCCGGGGCGCTGCTGGTCGGCGCAGGGGTGGCCTGCGCGCTGGCGGCGGCGCTCGGCAAGCCGGTGCTCGGCGTGCACCACCTCGAGGGGCACCTGCTGTCGCCGTTCCTTGCGAGCGATCCGCCGGAGTTTCCGTTCGTCGCGCTGCTGGTGTCGGGCGGGCACACGCAGCTGATGCGAGTCGACGACGTCGGCCGCTACGAGCTGCTCGGCGAGAGCATCGACGATGCGGCCGGCGAGGCCTTCGACAAGTCGGCCAAGCTGCTCGGGCTCGGCTACCCGGGCGGGCCGGCGCTGTCGCGCCTGGCCGAAGCGGGGCGGCCCGATGCCTATGCGCTGCCGCGGCCGCTGCTGCACAGCGGCGACCTCGATTTCTCGTTCGCCGGGCTGAAGACCGCGGTGATGACGCAGCTGCGCAAGCTCGGCGATGCGCCGACCGACTCGCAGCGCGCCGACATGGCCGCGTCGACGCAGGCCGCGATCGTCGAGGTGCTGCTGAAGAAGTCGCTCGCGGCGCTGAAGCAGACCGGGCTGAAGCGACTTGTCGTCGCCGGCGGCGTCGGTGCGAACAGCCGCCTGCGCGCGCAACTGGATGCCGAATGCGCGAAGCGCCAGGTCAGGGTGCATTACCCCGAGCTGGCGCTGTGCACCGAC
>NZ_JBFUFP010000852.1:0-2403 GCF_056403375.1 Rhizobacter sp. P2_H2 | reverse complement strand
GGCGCGGGCAGGGCGCGCAGCTAAAATGCGGGTTATCCCTCGCGATCCCTGCCTCTTCATCAAGAGAACTTCATGAGCCTGCACAAAGTCCCCCCCGGCGCCAAGGCGCCCGAGCAGTTCAACGTGATCATCGAGATCCCGATGAACGCCGACCCGATCAAGTACGAGGTCGACAAGGAAAGCGGCGCGCTGTTCGTCGACCGCTTCATGACGACCGCGATGCACTACCCCTGCAACTACGGCTACGTGCCGCAGACGCTGTCCGACGACGGCGACCCGGTCGACGTGCTCGTGATCACGCCGTTCCCGCTGTCGCCGGGCGTCGTCGTCACCTGCCGCCCGATTGGCGTGCTGAAGATGGAAGACGAGGCCGGTGGCGACAGCAAGCTGCTCGCGGTGCCGATCGACAAGGTGCTGCCGATCTACACGCACTGGCAGAAGCCCGAAGACATCAACCAGATGCGCCTGAAGGCGATCCAGCATTTCTTCGAGCACTACAAGGACCTCGAGGCCGGCAAGTGGGTCAAGGTGACCGGCTGGGAAGGTCCGGAATCGGCCAAAGCCGAGATCAGCAGCGGGCTGGCTGCGTACCAGAAGGCTGCCGCCGCGAAGGGCTGAGTCACCCGCCGTCACGAACGGACATGCAGAGAAGGGGAGCCGCGGGCTCCTCTTTTTGTTGGCGGAACCTCGGCGAAGGACAGCGCTCTACACTGCGCCCTTCGCTTCGGATTCCCCCGCCCCATGCTGAAACGTCTCCTGCCCGCCGTTCTCATCGTTGCCGGCACTCTGCTGGTGCAGACCGCTTCCGCACAGGCCCTGCCGGCCGGTGTCAACAAGGTCCAGACGGTCGAAGGCATCACCGAGTACCGCCTCGCCAACGGCCTGCAGCTGCTGCTGATCCCCGACGACTCCAAGCCGACCACCACGGTCAACATGACCTACCACGTCGGCTCGCGGATGGAGAACTACGGCGAGACCGGCATGGCCCATCTGCTGGAGCACCTGCTGTTCAAGGGCACGCCGAAGCACCGMACCGTGTGGGCCGAGTTCACCAAGCGTGGGCTGGCTGCCAACGGCAGCACCTGGTTCGACCGCACCAACTACTTCGCGAGCTTCTCGGCCAACGACGAGAACCTGCGCTGGTACCTGGACTGGCAGGCCGATGCGATGGTCAACAGCTTCATCGCCCGCCGCGACCTCGACACCGAGATGACGGTGGTGCGCAACGAGATGGAGATGGGCGAGAACAGCCCCGACCGCATCCTGCTGCAGAAGACCGTCGCCACGATGTACGAGTGGCACAACTACGGCAAGGACACCATCGGCGCGCGCGCCGACGTCGAGAACGTCGACATCCCGCGCCTGCAGGCCTTCTACCGCCAGTACTACCAGCCCGACAACGCGACCCTGATCGTCTCGGGCAAGTTCGAGCCGGCCAAGGTGCTGCGCTGGGTCGGCGACGCGTTCGGCAAGATCCGCAAGCCCACGCGCAAGCTGCCGGTGCAGTACACGCTCGACCCGGCGCAGGACGGCGAGCGCAGCGTCACGCTGCGGCGTTCGGGCGGCACGCCGCAGATCTTCGCGGCCTACCACGTGCCGCCAGCGGCGCACCCCGACTACCCGGCCATCGAGGTGCTCGATCTGGTGATGGGCGACACCCCCTCCGGCCGCCTGCACAAGCGCCTGACCGAGAAGCAGCTGGCCGCCAGCACCTTCGGCTTCGCGCAGGCGCTGGCCGAGCCGGGCTTCACGCTGTTCGGCGCGCAGCTGGCACCGGGCCAGGCGGTCGAGCCGGCGCGCGAAGCGCTGCTGGCCACCGTCGAATCGACCGCGAGCGAGCCCGTCACCGACGAGGAATTCAAGCGTGCCCAGGGCAAGTGGCTGAAGGCCTGGGAACAGGCGTTCACGAACCCCGAGACGGTGGGCGTCTCGCTCAGCGAATCGGTGGCCCAGGGCGACTGGCGGCTGTTCTTCCTGCTGCGCGATCGCGTGCGTGACCTGAAGCTGGCCGACGTGCAGCGCGTGGCCGACCAGCGCTTCATCGCGTCGAACCGCACGCTGGGCATCTACCTGCCCACCGACAAGCCGCAGCGCCCGCCGGCGCCGGCCAAGGTCGACGTCGCGGCCGAGCTGAAGGGCTTCAAGCCGCAGCAGGCCCAGGCCACCGCCGAGGCCTTCGACAGCTCGCCGGCCAACATCGACCAGCGCACCCAGCGCTTCCAGGTCGGCGGCGTCAAGGCGGCGCTGCTGCCCAAGGCCTCGCGCGGCGGCACCGTGCATGCGACGCTGACGCTGCACTTCGGCACCGAGAAGAGCCTGGCCGGCCTGAACGACGTGCCCGACGTCACCGCCGCGCTGCTCGACAAGGGCACGAAGACGCTGACCCGCCAGCAGGTGCAGGAC
>NZ_JBFUFP010000851.1:0-2403 GCF_056403375.1 Rhizobacter sp. P2_H2 | reverse complement strand
CACCGCGTGGCGCACCGCCAGCGGCGAGGTGGCGTGGAGCGTCGAGAAGCTGCTGTACCGCAACCTGTCGTCGCCGCTGATCGTCAACAAGATGGCCGTGTTCGGCGATGTCGAGGGCTATGTGCACTGGCTCTCGACCGCCGACGGCAGCTTCAAGCTGCGCCTGCCGACCGATGGCAGCCCGGTGGTCGGCACGCCGGTGCTGAGCGGCACCACGCTGCTGGTCACGACGCACAACGGCGGCCTGTTCGCCTTCCGCCCCGAGTGAAATGACGACCACCCCCGGAGGCGCTTCGCGCCACCCCCTCAAGGGGGCGCCACCAGTGGCCCGGCAGAGCCGGCTCCACGGTGGCCGCTGGATCGAGCTGCCGTCGCACACTGCGGCGATGTTGAGGGATTTGAAATGAAACCTGTGATCGCGGTCGTCGGCCGCCCCAACGTGGGCAAGTCGACCCTGTTCAACAGGATGACCAAGAGCCGCGACGCGATCGTCGCGGACTTCGCCGGCCTCACGCGCGACCGCCACTACGGCGACGGCCGCCTGGGCGACCGCGAGTTCATCGTCGTCGACACCGGCGGCTTCGAGCCCGACAGCACCACCGGCATCGTCAAGGAGATGGCCAAGCAGACGCGCCAGGCCGTCGCCGAGGCCGATGCGGTGATCTTCGTCGTCGACGTGCGCGCCGGTGTGTCGGCGCACGACCACGACATCGCCCGCTACCTGCGCTCGGTCAACAAGAAGGTGCTGCTGGCCGTCAACAAGGCCGAGGGCATGGTCGACTCGCCGCTGCTGGGCGAGTTCTACGAGCTCGGCATGGGCGAGCCGCACCCGATCTCGTCGGCGCACGGCCAGGGCATCCGCAGCCTGACCGAGGCCGCGCTGGAAGACTTCCCGTTCGACGAAGAGCCCGAGGAGCCGGAAGAGGGTGCGCCGATCCGCCTGGCTGTCGCCGGCCGGCCGAACGTCGGCAAGTCGACGCTGATCAACACCTGGCTCGGCGAGGAGCGCCTGGTGGCGTTCGACCAGCCGGGCACGACGCGCGACGCGATCACCGTGCCGTTCGAGCGCCACGGGCAGAAGTTCGAGCTGATCGACACCGCCGGGCTGCGCCGCAAGGGCAAGGTGTTCGAGGCGATCGAGAAGTTCTCGGTCGTCAAGACGCTGCAGGCCATCGCCGACGCGAACGTCGTGCTGCTGCTGCTCGACGCGACCCAGGGCGTGACCGACCAGGATGCGCACATCGCCGGCTACATCCTCGAGAGCGGCCGCGCGGTGGTGGTGGCCGTCAACAAGTGGGATGCCATCGACGACTACCAGAAGCAGACGCTCGAGCGCTCGATCGAGCAGCGTCTCGCATTCCTGAAGTTCGCACCGGTGCTGCGCATCTCGGCCATCAAGCGGCAGGGGCTCGGCCCGGTCTGGCAGGGCATAGCCGATGCGCATGCGTCGGCCACCCGCAAGATGACGACGCCGGTGCTGACACGGCTGCTGCACGAGGCGGTGGAGTTCCAGACGCCCAAGCGCGCCGGCGCCTTCCGCCCGAAGCTGCGCTACGCCCACCAGGGCGGCATGAACCCGCYGGTGATCGTGATCCACGGCAACTCGCTCGAGCACGTGACCGACGTGTACAAGCGCTTCCTCGAAGGGCGCTTCCGGGCGCACTTCAAGCTGGTCGGCACCCCGCTGCGCATCGAGATGCGCTCGTCGAGCAACCCGTTCGCCGACAAAGAGTGACCGACAAAGATTGCTTCATTTGGCCCGCCATGCTGCGATGCAGCGCGGCGCTGTGTTAACGTGACGACCTCCATCACTTTCCATCACGGAGCATATCGTGAGCAATAAAGGGCAGCTTCTACAAGACCCGTTTCTGAACCTGCTTCGCAAAGAGCATGTTCCGGTGTCGATCTACCTCGTGAACGGCATCAAACTGCAGGGCCACATCGAATCTTTCGATCAGTACGTCGTCCTGCTGCGCAACACCGTGACGCAAATGGTCTACAAGCACGCGATCTCGACCGTCGTGCCCGGCCGCGCGGTGAACTTCCACGCCGCCGAGGCGCCGGAGCAGACCTGAGACCGCTGAGGTCGCCCGGGTGGGTGCGCCACCAACTTCCGAGGCGGCGTCCCGCATGAGCGCTGCTGGCTCCAACGCCGCGGCGCAGGCTGCGTTGCCGCGCGCCATCCTGGTGGGCGTCGATTTCGGCGGCGGTTCGCACGGTGGTTCGCATTTCGATGCGAGCCTCGATGAAYTCGCGCTGCTGGCCGAGTCGGCCGGCGACCTGCCGGTGGCACGCGTCACGGCGCGGCGCAAGTCGCCCGACCCGGCGCTGTTCGTCGGTTCCGGCAAGGCCGACGAGATCAAGGCCCTGGTGCTCGGCCACCAGGCCGAAGCGGTGCTGTTC
>NZ_JBFUFP010000850.1:0-2407 GCF_056403375.1 Rhizobacter sp. P2_H2 | reverse complement strand
GTGTGGGCCAGACTTTGCTCGTTTGTCCCGGCGTGCGCAAGCGCGGGGGCAGTGCTTCAATGCGGTGCGGGCCGTGCACAATCGCAGCGCGCCGCGACCCTTCCTGGAGACATCATGCAACCCATCGATCTTGCGTTGAGCCTCGACCTGCCCAAGCGCGCCGTCGCGCTGGTGCTGGCCGGCGGCCGCGGCAGCCGCCTGAAGAACCTGACCGACCGCCGCGCCAAGCCGGCCGTCTACTTCGGCGGCAAGTTCCGCATCATCGATTTCGCGCTGTCGAACTGCCTGAACTCCGGCATCCGGCGCATCGGCGTGATCACGCAGTACAAGTCGCACAGCCTGCTGCGCCACCTGCAGCGCGGCTGGGCCTTCCTGAAGAGCGAGATGAACGAGTTCGTCGACCTGCTGCCGGCCCAGCAGCGCAACGACGACGAGAGCTGGTACCGCGGCACTGCCGACGCCGTCTACCAGAACCAGGACATCCTCGCGAGCTACGGCGCCGACTACGTGGTGGTGCTGGCCGGCGACCACATCTACAAGATGAACTACGCGCTGATGCTGGCCGACCACGTCGCCAAGGGGCGCGAGTGCACGGTGGGCTGCATCGCGGTGCCGCGCGCGGAGGCGGTGGCCTTCGGCGTGATGGCAGTCGACCGCGACAACCACATCACCGAGTTCGTCGAGAAGCCGGCCGACCCGCCGCCGATGCCGGGCCGCCCCGACATGGCGCTCGCGAGCATGGGCATCTACATCTTCAACGCGCGCTACCTCTACAAGGAGCTCGAGCGCGACATGAACGACGCCGATTCGAGCCACGACTTCGGCAAGGACATCATCCCGCGCGCGGTGCGCAACGGCCAGGCCTCGGCGCACCCGTTCGAGCTGAGCTGCGTCAGCACGCGGCACGGCGAGGCACCGTATTGGCGCGATGTCGGCACCATCGACGCGTACTGGGACGCCAACATCGACCTCACCGCCACCGACCCGCTGCTGAACCTGTACGACAAGCGCTGGCCGATCTGGACCTACCAGGAGCAGCTGCCGCCGGCCAAGTTCGTGCACAACCAGGACGACCGCCGCGGCATGGCCGTGGAGTCGCTGGTGTCGGGCGGCTGCATCGTCTCGGGCTCGGTCACGCGCACCGTGCTGTTCTCGAGCGTGCGGGTGCACTCGCACGCGGTCGTCAGCTGGTCGGTGCTGCTGCCGGGCGCGCAGATCGGCCGCGGTGCGCGGCTCACGCGCGTGGTGGTCGACCGCGCCTGCGTGATCCCCGACGGCATGGTGATCGGCGAGGATGCCGAACTCGATGCCGAGCGCTTCTACCGTTCCGAGAACGGCATCACCCTTGTCACGCGCGACATGCTCGCCAAACTTACCGCCTGATCACTGCATGAAAGTCCTCCAGGTCGCCGCTGAAATCTTCCCGCTGGTCAAGACCGGCGGCCTGGCCGACGTGGCCGGTGCCTTGCCCCAGGCGCTGGCGCGCGCCGGTGCCGACGTGCGGGTGGTGCTGCCCGGCCTGCCGGCCATCGCCGACGCGGTGCTGCACCAGAAGACCGTCTGCGAGATCGGCGCCGCCTTCGGCGCCGCGCGCGTGCGGCTGACGCTCGGCACCATGCCGTACAGCGGGCTGCCGGTCTACGTGGTCGACGCGCCGTACCTGTACCGGCGCGGCGGCAGCCCGTACCAGGCGCCCGACGGCAACGAGTGGTCCGACAACGCCCAGCGTTTCGCGCTGCTCGGCTGGGTGGCGGCCCACATCGCCGCCGGCGAGTTCGACCCCGACTGGGTGCCCGACGTGCTGCACACGCACGACTGGCATGCGGCGATGGCCTGCGCCTACGCCCATGCGCACGCGCCGACGCGCGCCGCGCGGGTCTTCACGGTGCACAACCTGGCCTACCAGGGGCTGTTCCCGGCCGGCGATTTCAACCTGCTGGGGCTGCCGGCGCGCTACATGGCGGCCTCGGGCGTCGAATACCACAGCCAGCTGTCGTTCATGAAGGCGGGGCTGAAGTTCGCCGACCGCGTGACGACCGTCAGCCCGACCTATGCGCGCGAGATCGCGACCCATGAATACGGCTGCGGGCTCGACGGCGTGATCCGCGGCCGCGGCGGCGATGTCTGCGGCATCCTGAACGGCGTCGATCCCGAGGTGTGGAACCCGGCCACCGACGCGGGCATCGCGAAGCGCTACCAGGCCGATTCACTGGTCGGCAAGGCGGTCTGCAAGCATGCATTGCAGACCGAACTGGGGCTGGAGCGGCGGGCCGACGCGCCGGTGTTCGGCGTCGTCAGCCGGCTCACATCGCAGAAGGGGCTCGACCTGGTGCTGGCGGCGCTGCCGGGCATCCTGCAGCGCGGCGGCCAGCTCGCGCTGCAGGGCAACGGCGACCGCGCGCTGGAG
>NZ_JBFUFP010000849.1:0-2408 GCF_056403375.1 Rhizobacter sp. P2_H2 | reverse complement strand
CTTGACGACCGTGCGCTCGTCGTCCGGCGTGAAGCTGGGTCCGTCGGTCGAGTCGCTCACCAGCGCCCCTCCAGCAGCTCCGAGAAGCAGTCCGGCGGCGGCAGCCCGGGCGCCACCGACAGGCTGTCGTCGGGCGCCGACGCATGGTCGGGCCACCACAGGCTGTGCCCGGTGTAGCGGCGCATCGCCTCGGCCACCACCAGCCCGTCGATCCATTGCGGCAGGCTCGCGGCGCCCGCATAGGTGTAGCGCAGCCGGCCCGGCATCGCGGTGGCAGCAGGCTCGACGCTGTGCCGCTCGGCCTGCCACGATGGCGCCCGCGCAAGCGCCGATTCAAAATCTTCGACCGTCGCGCCCGCCCCCAGCGTGCCGAGTGCGGCAGCACTCAGGTGCCGGTACCAGCCGTCCAGCGCCTGGATGCCCTCCAGCGTCTCCGGCAGGTCGTGCGCGGTCTGCGCGACCACCAGCGGGAAATAGCGGCCGACCTTGTCGACGCTCGGCATCAGCACGCCGGCCCACCATTCGCTGTCGATCACGCCGGGCGCCCAGGCGAAGCGCCAGATCGGCCCGGTCAGGTACACATCGAGGAACTGCGCGCCGAGCCGCGTGCGGCTCGCGTCCATGCCCTTCGACAGCCACGCATCGCAGGCATCGACGAACGGCTGCGGCAGCCGCCGGCTCGCGAAATCGCCCAGCATCGCGAGCTTGCCGAACCAGCCCGGCGCCTGCGTGCCGACGCCGCTGATGAACTGGTCGATGCTGAAGTCGTGGCTCACAGCTTGCCCGGGCATGAGAACTCTTGCAGCTCGGGCAAGCGGAACGGGTTGCGCACGCTGCTGGCGGTGACCAGGAACACCGCCTTGCGGTTGTCGATGTTGAAGGTCGCCTTGAAGCGCTCCGGCGCGCCGGCCGCCTCGACCTGCTGCTTGTCGAACAACCGGAACAGCGCCCACGGGCCTTCCCGGGTGTCGCCCGACAGGCCGCTCGCCGACACCGGCGTCAGCGCGACGCGCACCTGCGTGCTGCCGCGCGGCCCCGGCCACTGGATCGAGGCCGGGATCTGCGGGCCGTGCGCGTACTTGACGAGCTGGCCGTCGACGTCGAGCGTGAACTGCGTGATCGAYGGGTCCATCTCCATCGGCTTGAAGTCGAGCCGCAGCCCCGGCGCGGTGCCGCCGCCGCGGAAGAAGGTGTCGCGGATCACCGCCGCATGCTGGAACTGCAGCAGCGTGGAACTGTCGGCACCCATCGATGCGCCGTCGATCTTCTTGAAGCTCCACGGCCGCGTCGAGGTGTCGACGAAGTTCACCAGGTTCTTCTGGAAGAACGCGTCGAACAGCCCGCCCGGCGCGAACACGCGGGCGAAGTCCTCCTGCGTCACGTCGCGGCTGCTGCCGCGCGCGAACGGGTAGCGCCCGCTGATGGCCTGGCGGCAGAACTCGCCGATCTCGGCATTGATCGAGTTGCCGATGTTGCTGCGCGTGATGTCGAGCGCCGCCTTGGTGCCGCTGACCGACAGCGTGTTCAGCAGCGAGCGGGTCGGCTCGGGCAACCGCGCGGCTTCGGCCTTCACCTTGTTCGGCACGTCCGACGGCGGCGGCACGTTGCCGCCCTTCACCGCGGTGTCGGCCGCGGTCAGCAGCGTGTAGACCTCGTTGATCAGCGCGATGGTCGAGTCGATCGGCGCGGCCTTGCCGTCGACTGCCCGCGTCTGCTGGCGCAACGCGACGAAGCGGTCGTCGACGATGCTCTCGATCCGCTGGCCGGGCCCGAGCGGCGTGGCCGGCGCCTGGTTGCCCAGCAGCCGCAGCAGTTCCTCGCGCGAGCGCTGGATCGCATCGCGCGCCTTGGTCTCGACCTTGGACGCCACGTCCTTGCTGTCGCCGAGCGTGGTCTCGCGCGACATCGCCTTCAGCAGCGGCACCAGCGGGTTGTCGGGCGCCGACAGCACGCGCGACATCTGCACCGCCTGCGACAGGTTGGCCGTCGGCAGCATCTTCACGTCGGCGATGAACTCCTCCCACACCGTGACGTAGTCGGTCAGGTACAGGCGGCGCACCTCGTCGGCGAGCTGCTGCTGCACGTCGAGCGAGCGCAGCGCGTTCTGGCGATTGCTGTCGTTGACGCCCAGCACCCAGCTCTCTTCATCGGCCAGCGTGCGCGCGACGCGCTCGACCTCGCGCTGGAAGCCCTTGTGATAGCCGTCGTAGGTGAAGAGCCCCGGCACGCCCTTGGTCAGCGGCTGGCCGCTCATGCGCGTGAACACCAGTCCCGCGCCGGCACCGGCCGCCTTCGCCACCGTGAACTCCGGGATGTCGGCGCCCACGCCCTGGCGCTTCAGCCGCCGGTACACGCGCTCGGTGAGCGGCGTCGCGATCAGGCGGGCCCGCGTCTGCGCGACCAGCTGC
>NZ_JBFUFP010000848.1:0-2409 GCF_056403375.1 Rhizobacter sp. P2_H2 | reverse complement strand
GTGCGCTGGTCAGCGGCGACCCGCTGGTCGAGGCGCGCGAGACTCAGGTCTGGCTCACCCGCATCACCGAGGCGGCGAACAAGCGCAACTTCCAGGGCACGGTCGTCGTCAGCGCCGGCGGCACGGTGGCGAGTTCACGCATCGCGCACTTCTGCGACGGCCGCAACCAGTACGAGCGCATCGACTCGCTGGAAGGGCAGATGCGCAACGTGCTGCGGCAGAACGACGTCGTCCACACCGTGTGGCCGCAAAGCCGCGTCGCGATGGTCGAGCAGCGCGATTCGATGAGTTCGTTCCCGGCGCTACTGCAGGCGGGTGCGCAGCATGTGACCGACTTCTACGAGCTCAAGCCGGTGGGCGTCGAGCGCGTGGCCGGCCATGAGGCTAACGTGCTGCAGTTGCGCGCCAAGGACGCGCATCGCTTCGGCTACCGGCTGTGGGCCGAGAAGAACACTGGGCTGCTGCTGCGCACCGAGGTGCTGGGCGAGCATGCCGAGGTGCTCGAGTCGTCGGCGTTCTCCGATGTCAGCATCAACGTCAAGCCGCAAGCGGATCTGATCACGCAACCGCTGCGCAAGCTCGACGGCTACCGCATCGTGCGGCCGCCCGTCACGCCGGCCAGTCTCGAGTCCGAAGGCTGGACGCTGAAGCACGACATTCCCGGCTTCACCCAGGTCAGCTGCGTCAAGCGGCCCTTCGACGGTGCGCTGCGCATCCGCGGCGCCACCGAGCCGGTGCTGCAGGCGGTCTATTCCGACGGCCTGACCTTCGTGTCGGTCTTCATCGAGCCCTTCAATGCCGAGCGTCACCAGCGTCCGATGTCGACCGTGATCGGCGCGACGCAGACGATGATGCGCCGCTACGGCGACTGGTGGGTGACCGTGATGGGTGACGTGCCCACCGCGACGCTGCGGGCGTTCGCGTCGGGGCTGGAACGCAAGAAGTAGCCGGCGGCGTGCGGCTGCACGCGGCGGCCCGTGTGGGTGTCGTCGAGGGAGTGCTCAGCATGCAAGCTGTGATCGATCGGGGCCGGCTCGCGCCGGTGAACGTGCTGCGCCGGCGCAGCACGGTGCGCTCTTGCGCCGCTGCGCTGGGCGCGGGCGCCGTGTTGTTGCTGGTGCAGGCCGCGGGTGCGCAGATCCAGGCCCCCAACCCGGCCCAGAACCCGCCGCAGAGCCCTGCGCCAGGCCAGGCGCAGCCCCTGGCGCCGGTCCAGGTGCTGCCCGACTTCGCCGACCTGGTCGAACGCGTCAGCCCGGCCGTCGTCAACATCCGGACCACCGAGCGCACCTCGGACGCGCCGCGCGGGCCGTTCCGCCGCCGCGCGCCGGCCGTGCCGCAGCAGCCGGGCGAAGAGGTGCCGCGCGGTGAAGGCTCCGGCTTCATCCTCAGTGCCGACGGCTACGTGATGACCAATGCACACGTCGTCGAGGGCGCCACCGAGGTCTACGTCACGCTGACCGACAAGCGCGAGTTCAAGGCGAAGATCATCGGTGCCGACGAGCGCACTGACGTCGCGCTGGTGAAGATCGATGCCACCGGCCTGCCGTCGCTGAAGATCGGCGATGCGGGGCGCTTGCGTGTCGGCGAATGGGTGCTCGCGATCGGCTCGCCGTTCGGGCTGGAGAGCACGGTGACGGCCGGCATCGTCAGCGCGAAGCAGCGGGAGACCGGCTCCGACGTGCCGTTCATCCAGACCGACGTCGCGGTGAACCCCGGCAACTCCGGCGGGCCGCTGCTGAACACCCGCGGCGAGGCGGTGGGCATCAACTCGCAGATCCTCAGCCCGGTCGGCAGCTTCGTCGGCATCTCGTTCGCGATCCCGATCGACGAGGCGATGCGCGTCGCCGACCAGTTGAAGGCCACGGGGCGCGTCGTGCGCGGCTACCTCGGCATCCAGCCGATCGACGTGCCGCGCGAACTGGCCGAGGAATACGGGCTCGCGAAGGGCAAGGCGAAGGGCGCATTCGTGCGCCAGGTGGTCAGCGGCACGCCGGCCGACAAGGCGGGCATCCAGCCGGGCGATGTCGTGATCAGCGTCAACGGCAAGCTGGTCGATGGCGCAGTCGACCTGCGGCGCACGCTGGGCGCGCTGAAACCCGGCACGGCGATCACGCTGCAATGCAATCGTCGCGGCAAGCTGCTCGATTTCAAGACGAGCCTCGCCGAGCTGAATCCGCAAGTGGCGGCAGCGGCAGAGCGACCGGAGGCCCCGATCGAGCCGCGCACGGCCGGCGCCGCCAAAGTCTGGGGATTGAGCGTTGCCAATCTCACCGATGCCGAGCGGCAGGCGCTGCGGGGTGCAAACGGCGTGCGCGTGAGTGCCGTCACCGGAGGCGCGGAAGCAGCGGGCCTGCGCGCGGGTGATGTGATCGTCGCGGTCGGCACGGCCGACGTGACCGACGTGAA
>NZ_JBFUFP010000847.1:0-2414 GCF_056403375.1 Rhizobacter sp. P2_H2 | reverse complement strand
GGTCGACGTCGCACGCGGCGTCGATCGATGACGCCCGGCAGGCGGCGAGCGCGGCCGCCTGGCAGCACGGCCAGGCCGCCGACCTGTCACCCACGACGCCGCTGCGAGCGTCGGACCTGATCGCCGCGCTGCACGCGCAACTGCGCCGCGGCTGAGGCCCTCAGCGCCGGCGCGGCGCCTTGGCGGGTGGCTTGCCGCCGCTCTTGCGCGCTGCGGTCTTGGCCGCGCGCACCGGATGTGCCGACCGGCCCTTGGCCGCCTTCGTGCCGGCCTTGGCCGCGCGGTCCGCGCCCTTCACCGACGCCAGCTCGGCCGCCGCGCCGCCGGTCTTGTCGACCACCTTGCGAGGCCGCGCGGGAATGCCGCCCTCATCGCCCTCGTGCACCATGCGGAAGTCGATCTTGCGGCCGTCGAGGTCCACGCGGCTGACCTGCACCCGCACCCGCGCGCCGACCGTGTAGCGCACGCCCGAGCGCTCGCCGCGCAGTTCCTGGCGCGCCTCGTCGAACTTGAAATACTCGCCGCCCAGCTCGGTGATGTGGATCAGCCCTTCGACGTACAGGCCGTCGAGCGTGACGAACAGCCCGAAGCTGGTGACGGCCGTGACGGTGCCGCCATATTCCTCGCCGAGGTGCTCGCGCATGAAGCGGCACTTGAGCCAGGCCTCGACATCGCGCGAGGCCTCGTCGGCGCGGCGTTCGTTCGCGCTGCAATGCGCGCCCGCGACCTCCCAGGTCTCTTCCTCGGTGTGCGAACCGCGCTTCGCCTTCGAGGCCGGTTCGAGCGCGCCGGTCACGATGCTGTAGCGCTTGCCGTGCAGCAAGGCCTTGATCACCCGGTGCACCAGCAGGTCGGGGTAGCGGCGGATCGGGCTCGTGAAGTGCGTGTAGGCCTCGTACGCGAGGCCGAAGTGGCCGCTGTTGATCGGCGTGTAGATCGCCTGCTGCATCGAACGCAGCAGCATCGAGTGGATCTGCATCGCATCCGGCCGGTCCTTCGTTGCCGCGGCGATCGCCTGGAACTCGCCCGGCTTCGGGTCGTCGCTGACGCTCAGGCCCAGGCCCAGCGCCTTCAGGTAGTTCTGCAGCAGCGTCTTCTTCTCGGGCGTCGGGCCCTCGTGCACGCGGTAAAGCGATGGGTGCTTGTGCTGCGCGATGAAATCGGCCGAGCAGACGTTGGCGGCGAGCATCGCCTCCTCGATCAGCTTGTGCGCCTCGGTGCGCGTGCGCGGCACGATCTTCTCGATGCGGCCGTTGTCGTCGCAGACGATCTGCGTCTCGGTGGTCTCGAAATCGACCGCGCCGCGCTTCGAACGCTCCTTCAGCAGCGCGCGGTACACCTCGTGCAGGTGCAGCAGGTGCGGCACGAGATCCTTGCGGCGCGCCGCCTCGGGGCCGCGCGTGTTGCCGAGGATCGCGGCCACCTCGTTGTAGGTGAAGCGCGCGTGCGAGCAGATCACCGCCGGGAAGAACTGGTAGGCGTGGATCTCGCCGCCGGTGGTGATCAGCATGTCGCACACCATCGCGAGGCGGTCCTCGTTCGGGTTCAGCGAGCACAGCCCGTTCGACAGCTTCTCCGGCAGCATCGGGATCACGCGCCGCGGGAAGTACACCGAGGTGGCGCGCTCGTAGGCGTCCTCGTCGATCGGCTCGCCCGGCTTCACGTAGTGGCTCACGTCGGCGATCGCGACGACCAGGCGCCAGCCTTCGAACGCGCCCTTGCCGCGGCCGAGCTTGACCGGCTCGCAGTACACCGCGTCGTCGAAGTCGCGCGCGTCCTCGCCGTCGATCGTCACGAGCGCGACGTCGGTGAGGTCGATGCGGTCCTTGCGGTCGACCGCGCGGATCTTGTCGGGCAGACCCGCGGCCTGCGACAGCGTCTCGGGCGAGAAGCGGTGCGGCACCTCGTACTTGCGCACCGCGATCTCGATCTCCATGCCGGGGTCGTCGATCTCGCCGAGCACCTCGGAAACGCGGCCCATCGGCTGCGAGTACAGAGACGGCGGCTCGGTCAGCTCGATCGCGACCACCTGCCCCGCGGTCGCGTTGGCGATCGCGTTCTTCGGGACCAKGATGTCCTGGCCGTAGCGCTTGTCTTCGGGGGCGACCAGCCAGATGCCGCTCTCGTGCAGCAGGCGGCCGATGATCGGCGCCTTCTTGCGCTCGATGATCTCGAGCACGCGGCCCTCGGGCCGGCCCTTGCGGTCGTAGCGGATCACGCGCGCCTTCACGCGGTCACGGTGCAGCACCGCGCGCATTTCCTGCGGGGAGAGATAGAGATCGGGCTGCCGGTCGTCGCGGACCAGGAATCCGTGACCGTCGCGGTGCCCTTGCACCGTGCCCTCGACTTCGCTCATCAGTTCGTTGCTGACTTGCGTTGCATTGGAGAAGTTGTTGTTTTTGATGATATAGTCC
>NZ_JBFUFP010000846.1:0-2415 GCF_056403375.1 Rhizobacter sp. P2_H2 | reverse complement strand
CCTGAGGACTGCGCATGCGCTGGATGCCGATCGGAACGATGGCCTGGATGGCGGCAGCGGCCTGCATTGCGGCGCCCGAGGACGAGGGCGCTGCACGTGCCGCGTGGGCGCGCAAGCTGCAGGATTTCCAGCAATGCCAGGCCGGTCGGCGGGCGCCGAGCTACGGTCCGGCGGCGTCGGGTGCCGCGGCGAAGAAGCCTGCCAACTGCGTCGACCCGGGGCCGTTCGTGCCACCGTCGACGAAACCTGCCCGTTCGCCCTGAGCTAGTCGAAGGGTCGGGCTGAGCCTGTCGAAGCCTTGGTGCCGTACGCGCAGGCCCTTCGACAGGCTCAGGGCGAACGGGTTTCGCGCTTCGTGAACACCAGGTCCCAGACGCCGTGGCCGAGCTTGAGGCCGCGGTTCTCGAACTTGGTCAGCGGCCGATAGGCCGGTTTCGGCGCATAGCCCGCGGCGGTGTTGGCGAGCGCGGGCTCGGCCGACAGCACCTCCAGCATCTGCTCGGCATAGGGCTGCCAGTCGGTCGCGCAGTGCAGGTAGCCGCCGGGGGCCAGGTGCGCGGCGAGCTTCGCGACGAACGGCGCCTGGATCAGCCGGCGCTTGTTGTGCTTCTTCTTGTGCCACGGGTCGGGAAAGAACACATGCACGCCGGCCAGCGAGCCGGGCGCGATCATGTGCTCCAGCACCTCGACGGCATCGTGCTGCACGATGCGCAGGTTGGCGATCTGCTTCTCGCCGATGTGCTTCAGCAGTGCACCCACGCCGGGCGTGTGCACCTCGACGCCGAGGAAATCGGTGCCCGGCAGCGCCTGCGCGATCGCCGCGGTGGCGTCGCCCATGCCGAAGCCGATCTCCAGCACCAGCGGTGCGGTGCGGCCGAACGCGGCCTGCGGGTCGAAGCGCTGCTGCGCATAGGGGACCACGAAGCGCGGGCCGAGCGTCTCGAGCGCGCGCGCCTGGCCGGTGCCCATGCGGCCGGCGCGCAGCACGAAGCTCTTGATGCCGCGCAGCGGAACGGTGGGATCGGTGGGGGCGGTCATGGTAATTCGGCACGCGTGCCTGGAGGGCAGGGGGCCGAATTGTGCCCGAGCACGCGCTAGAATCGCGCCCGCTGCGGGTGTAGTTCAATGGTAGAACGGCAGCTTCCCAAGCTTCATACGAGGGTTCGATTCCCTTCACCCGCTCCAATGACCTGCCCATGAAGCCCGCGGAAGAATCGACCGCTGCAGACGCGGCACCCGAGCCCGTCTCCTTCGGCCAGGCCTTCGTCTACTGGCTCAAGCTCGGCTTCATCAGCTTCGGTGGACCTGCCGGGCAGATCGCCCTCATGCATGAGGAGCTGGTCGAGCGGCGCCGCTGGATCTCGGAAAACCGCTTCCTGCATGCGCTGAACTACTGCATGGTCCTGCCGGGGCCCGAGGCCCAGCAGCTGGCCACCTACATTGGCTGGCTCATGCACCGGACCTGGGGCGGCATCGTCGCCGGCGGATTGTTCGTGCTGCCGTCGTTGTTCATCCTCATCGCACTGTCCTGGGTCTACATGGCCTTCGGCACGGTCCCCGCGGTGGCGGGCCTCTTCTACGGCATCAAGCCGGCGGTCACGGCCATCGTCGTGTCGGCTGCGATCCGCATCGGCTCGCGTGCGCTGAAGAACCGTTGGCTGTGGGGCATCGCCGTCGCGGCCTTCGTCGCCATCTTCGCGGTGAACCTGCCTTTCCCGCTCATCGTCCTGGGTGCCGGCTTCGTCGGGTACCTGGGTGGCCGCTATGCCCCGGAGAAATTCGCTGTCGGCGCAGGCCACGGCAAGGCCGCCAAGGGGTTCGGTGCCGCCCTCATCGACGACAACACACCGACGCCGGCGCATGCGCGCTTCACCTGGAGGCACTTCCGGCGCGTCCTCGCGGCGTTCACCGGCTTGTGGGCGGTGGCCATCGGAGGGCTGACGCTGGCCTGTGGCTGGGATGCCACCCTCACGCAAATGGCGTGGTTCTTCACCAAGGCCGCACTGCTGACGTTCGGCGGGGCCTACGCCGTGCTTCCCTACGTCTACCAGGGGGCCGTGGACCACTACCACTGGCTCACGGGACTGCAGATGATTGACGGGCTGGCGCTGGGAGAGACGACGCCGGGGCCGCTCATCATGGTCGTCTCGTTCGTCGGCTTTGTCGGGGGCTGGACGAAGGCCCTCTTCGGAGCGGACTCGCTCTTCCTGGCCGGCGCGGTGGCGGCCACGGTGGTCACGTTCTTCACCTTCCTGCCGTCGTTCTTCTTCATCCTGCTCGGTGGGCCGTTCATCGAGTCGACGCATGGCAATCTGAAGTTCACGGCACCGCTGACAGGCATCACCGCAGCGGTCGTGGGCGTCATCGTCAACCTGGCGGTCTTCTTCGCCTCTCACGTGCTGTGGCCGGCGGGCC
>NZ_JBFUFP010000845.1:0-2417 GCF_056403375.1 Rhizobacter sp. P2_H2 | reverse complement strand
GTGTGTCAGGCGGCCGAGCCAGACAGCAGCGGCAGCAGGCCGCCGCGCTGGTCGAGCGCGACCAGGTCGTCGCAGCCGCCGACGTGCGTGCTGCCGATGAAGATCTGCGGCACGGTGCGGCGCCCGGTGCGCTCGATCATCTCGTCGCGCAGGCCCGGCTGCAGGTCGACGCGCACTTCGTCGATCTGGTCGACGCCGCGCGACTTCAGCAGCTGCTTGGCGCGGTGGCAGTAGGGGCACACCATCGAGGTGTACATCTTCACGGCTTGCATCGCTTCGCTCCAACGACGGGCCCGCACGGTGCGTGCCCCTGAATCCTCAGGCCGATTTCTCGACCGGCAGGTTCGCTTCGCGCCACGCCTTCAGGCCGCCGGCCAGCACGCGGGCGTTCTCGTAGCCTGCCTTGCGAAGGATACCGATCGCGCGCGTCGCGCGTGCGCCGCTCGCGCACACCACCACGAGGGGCAAGGCCTTGTTCTTCGGCAGCGCGTTCGAGGTCTCGATCTGTGCCAGCGGCACGTTCTTCGCGCCGGCGGGGTGGCCGGCGGCGAACTCGGCGGCCTCGCTCACGTCGATCAGCACCGCCTTCTCGCGGTTGATGAGGTGCACCGCATCGGCGGTGCTCAGCGCACTGCCCTGCGCGCCGCGCCGCAGCGAGGGCCACAGCAGCAGGCCGCCGGACACCAGGGCCACCGCGAACAGATACCAGTTGTCGAGAAGGAATTTCACTGCGAAGCCCAGGGTTGGAGGCAAAGGGCGGAATTATAGAATTCGCCGCTCTACCTCCCGGGGTCGCACCCCGCCCGCCCCACAACCACTGCCTGCCATGTACAAACTCGTGCTGATCCGCCACGGCGAATCGACCTGGAACCTGGAAAACCGCTTCACCGGCTGGACCGACGTCGAGCTGACGCCCACCGGGGTCGAGCAGGCCAGGCAGGCCGGCCGGCTGCTGAAGGCCGAGGGCTACGACTTCGACGTGGCCTACACCTCGGTGCTCAAGCGCGCGGTCTGGACGCTGTGGCACGCGCTCGACCAGATGGACCGCACCTGGCTGCCGGTGGTGCACAGCTGGCGCCTGAACGAGCGCCACTACGGCGCGCTGCAGGGGCTCAACAAGGCCGACATGGCCAGGCAGTACGGCGACGAGCAGGTGCTGATCTGGCGCCGCAGCTACGACACGCCGCCGCCGGCGCTCGACGCGAACGATCCGCGTGGCCAGCGCCAGGACATCCGCTACGCGAAGCTGCGGCCCGAGGACGTGCCGCTGACCGAATGCCTGAAGGACACCGTCGCCCGCGTGCTGCCGTTCTGGAACGACAGCGTCRCCCCGGCCATCAAGGCGGGCAAGCGCATCGTGATCGCCGCGCACGGCAACAGCATCCGCGCGCTCGTGAAGTACCTCGACGGCATCGCCGATGCCGACATCGTCGGCGTCAACATCCCGAACGGCATCCCGCTCGTCTATGAACTCGACGAGAACCTGAAGCCGATCAAGAGCTACTACCTGGGCGATGCCGCGGCGGCCGCCGCTGCTGCCGCCGCCGTCGCGAACCAGGGCAGGAAGGCCTGATCAGGCCGGCAGCCCGTACAGCCGCTCCGGCAGCATGCGCGCCGCGAGCGACTTGTCGGGCAGCGCCGCGACGATCGCGAATTCCTGGCACGCGGTGTCGCGCCGCGTCGTCTGCGTGACCGGCATGCCGCGGCGGTCGGTGATGCTGGCGGCGATCGGCGTGCTCGCACTGTCGCCGCGCCGCACCACCACCGCCTGCTCGCCGCTCTTCAGCTGCACGAAGTCGCCCGGCGGGTAGATGCCCAGCTCCTTGACGATGGCCATCGACAGCGGGCCGCCGCCGTCATCCTGGAACAGCTGGCGCGCCGCATCCTGCGTGCTGATCGCCGGCCGGCTGATGCGCGGCGTGATGCGCGCCATGAAGACATCGGCCAGGCGCAGCGCGCGCGCCATCTCGCACGGTTGCGCGTGCCCGAGCGGGTAGCCGCCGCCGCCCGGGCGCTCATGGTGCTCGGCCACCGCCTGCAGCCACTCGGCATCGTCGACACCGGTCGCCTGCAGCAGCTCGACCGCCTGCTGCGGGTGCAGTGCCACCTTCTCCAGCTGCGGCGGCATCGCCGGCACGCCCTGCGCGGCCAGCCGCCCCTGCAGCTCCAGCATCGCGACATTCATCGTCAACGCGGCCTTCACGATGCTGAGCGTGCGCGCGGCACTCCAGCCGAGGCGGCGCGCCATCAGGCAGCACAGCAGCGCGGTGTGCAGCGAATGCGTCAGCCCGTACAGCAGCATGCGCGGCCGGTCCTTGCGCACCGACAGGAAGATGCCGATGTCGGGATCGCGCTCGATCAACGCAACCAGGCTGCCCGCGAACTCGTCGATGCGCGCCGGAAAGCCCGGCTCGGCC
>NZ_JBFUFP010000844.1:0-2417 GCF_056403375.1 Rhizobacter sp. P2_H2 | reverse complement strand
GCGTCGCCGGCCTGGGCGCGCGTGAAGGCCCRGCGCGTCGCGGCCTGCAGCGTCTCGTGGCGCTCGACCGTGATGCCGGCGCCCCGCAGCGCCTGCTCGATCGCCTCGGCATCGCGGCCGATGGTCGCGACCGCGCGCACGTGCTGGCGCACCGGCGCGAGCAGCGGGCCGAAGTCCTGGCCCTTGCCGTCGCCACCGAGGATCATCACCAGCTGGCCGGGCGCCTTGTCGGCACCGAGCCCGTTGATCGCCGCGACCGTCGCGCCGACGTTCGTGCCCTTGCTGTCGTCGTAGGCCTCGACGCCCTCGACCAGCGCGACGAACTCGACACGGTGCGGCTCGCCGGCGTACTCGCGCAGGCCGTGCAGCATCGGCGCGAGCGGGCAGCCGATGGCCGTCGCCAGGGCGAGCGCCGCCAGCGCGTTGGCCGCGTTGTGGCGGCCGCGCACGCGCAGCGCGTCGGCGGGCATCAGGCGCTGGATGTGCAGCTCCTCCTCCTCGACCGCGCCCTTGCCGCGGCCCTTGGGCTTGGCGGTCTCGTCGGCCTCCATCGCGCGCACCAGCCAGGCCATGCCGTTCTCGTGGATCAGGCCGAAGTCGCCGGGGCGTTTCGGCGCGTCGAGGCCGAAGCGGACGACGTGGCGCTCGATCGGCTTCGCGAAGCGGCCTTTCCCAGGAAGGGGCGCCGGCACCATCGCCTCGACCGCCGGATCGTCGCTGTTGATCACCATCACCGCGGTCTTGCCGAAGATGCGCGCCTTCGCGCCGGCATAGGCCTTCATGTCGCCGTGCCAGTCGAGGTGGTCCTGCGTGACGTTCAGCACCGTCGCGGCGCCGGGCTCGAAGCCCTGCACGCCGTCGAGCTGGAAGCTGGACAGCTCGAGCACCCAGACCTCGGGCAACGACTCGAACACCGGGCCCGGCGGCGGCGGCGGGATCAGGTGCGGCGGCGGACCGCCCCCCATCGGCATCTCGACATCCTCGGGTACCTCGGGCGCTTCAGGCGGCAACGCGGCGATCTCCTCGACCGCGGCATCGAGCACGTCGTCGCTGATCGGATCGGTCAGCGGCTCGGTCAGCGGCTCGGCGCCTGCGTCCACCGCCGCCACGGCATCGCCCGTGACCTCGGCCGGCAGCGCCTCGGGCAGGCTCTCGGAGATCGCCTCGACGGCGTCCTCGATCACCGCATCGGCCACCGGCGCCGTCGGCGCTTCCGGCAGGTCGTCCAGCGCCGCCTCGTCCGGCAGCTCATCGACCAGCGGCGCCGGCTCGGCATCCAGCGCCTCGGCCAGCGTCTGCAGCATCGTCGGGCCGATGTTGCCGGCGGTCGCGACGCGGCGGCCGGTGCGCGAAATCAGCTGCGAGGCCATCGCCGTCGTCGTCGTCTTGCCGTTGGTGCCGGTGATCGCGATCACGCCGGGCGCATAGCCGCGCGCGGCCTTCAGGTCGGCGAGTGCGCGCGCGAACAGGTCGAGCTCGCCCTGCACCAGCACGCCGGTCTCGAACGCGAGCTTCAGCAGCGGCTCGACGCGCGGGTCGCGCGGCCCGAGGCCCGGACTCTTCAGCACCAGCTTCACGCCCTGCAGCTGCACGGGGTCCAGCGGGCCGGAGAGCAGCGTCGCGCCCGGCACGTGCTCGGCCAGCGCCGCGGCATGCGGCGGGTTCTCGCGCGAATCCCACACCTGCACCTGCGCGCCGAAGCGGGCGCACCAGCGCGCCATCGCGAGCCCCGATTCACCGAGGCCCAGCACCAGCACGTGGAGGTCTTTCAGGTGGTTCATCGGGTGTTCACCGCAGCTTCAGGCTCGCGAGCCCGACCAGGCACAGCAGCATCGTGATGATCCAGAAGCGCACGACGACCTGCGTCTCCTTCCAGCCCGACTTCTCGAAATGGTGGTGCAGCGGCGCCATCTTGAAGATGCGCCGGCCCTCGCCGTAGCGCTTCTTCGTGTACTTGAACCAGGCCACCTGCAGCATCACCGACAGCGCTTCGGCGACGAAGATGCCGCCCATGATCGCGAGCACGATCTCCTGGCGCGTGATCACCGCGATCGTGCCGAGCGCGCCGCCCAGCGACAGCGCGCCGACATCGCCCATGAAGACCTGCGCCGGGTGCGTGTTGAACCACAGGAACGCGAGCCCCGCGCCGGCCATCGCCGAGCAGAAGATCAGCAGCTCGCCCGAGCCCGGGATGTACGGGAACAGCAGGTACTTCGAGTACACCGAGCTGCCGGTGACGTAGGCGAACACGCCCAGCGCCGAGCCGACCATCACGACCGGCATGATCGCGAGGCCGTCCAGCCCGTCGGTGAAGTTCACCGCGTTGCTGCTGCCGACGATCACCAGGTAGGTCAGGATGATGAAGCCGAACACGCCCAGCGGGTAGCTGATGCTCTTGAAGAACGGCACCATCAGGT
>NZ_JBFUFP010000843.1:0-2418 GCF_056403375.1 Rhizobacter sp. P2_H2 | reverse complement strand
CGTCGTGCACGTTGCTGCCCAACAGGGTTGCGCCCGCGCCGGTGCTCTCGACCAGCACACCCCGCGCCAGCAGCTCGTCCCAGGTCAGGACGCTGCCGTCGTCGAACTCGATTCGATCGAAGCTGCGGCCCACGGTGGCCAGCTGCGACACGCCTTTCTGGTCGAGCACCAGCGCGTCGCCGAACGAGCCCATGTCGAGCACCACGGCTCCGGTGTCCGCCTCGCGGCGCAGGCGCAGGTCTTCCGGCATGAAGTCTTCGCCCTGCAGCTGCAGCACGTTGTCCGCGCTGCGAGCCTCGGCGGCGACTGACACTGTGTCGCGCCCGTCCCCTTGCGAGAACTGCAGCGTCGTGCCTTGCGTGCTCGCAATGTCGAAGGTGTCATTGCCCATGCCACCGGACAGCACGGAGCCCTGAGCGTTCGCATCGGCGCGCAGGACATCGTTGTCGGCTCCGCCGATCAGGTGCTGGCCCGTGCCCGACGCGGTGAGGTCCTGCTGTCCGCGCAGCCATTGGCCGAGCGCGCGGGCAAGGCTCAACTCCTGCCCGTCCGCGACCTGGAAGGTCTGGACGGCCCCCTGCATCCCGCCCGTGATCAGGATGCCGCCCGCACCGATCCGCAGCACCAGGTCGGTCCCGTTCAGCGCAGCCTGTGCGGTGATCTCTCCACCCTCGATGACGATCTTGTTGCGACCCAGGTTGTCGACGATGGTGTCGACGACGGCGCCGTCGCTCAGATCGGATGCCCGCACGATGTAGGTGTCGTCCCCTGCACCGCCGGACAGGCCGTCGATGCCCGCGCCGCCGTCCAGCGTGTCGTTGCCGGCGCCGCCGAACAGCAAGTCGTCGCCTTCGCCGCCGTGCAGCTGGTCGTCGCCGTTGCCGCCGACCAGCGTGTCCTTGCCACGGCCGCCGTCGAGCTGGTCGTTGCCCGTCAGCGTGGAGACCACGGCGGTGCCATCCTCGTCCTCGCCCGACAACCAGTCATCGCCATCGCCACCGGTGAGCACGTCGTTGCCGCCGCCGCCCATCAGCGTGTCGTCGCCGGCACCGCCATCGAGCCGGTCGTTGCCGTGGATGCTGCCAGGCACCTTGTCGATCGTGTCGTCGCCCATCAACTGGTCATTGCCGGCGCCGCCGACCAGCGCGTCGTCGCGACCACCGCCGTAGAGACGGTCGTTACCGTCGCCGCCGTCGAGCTGGTCGTTGCCGTGTCCTTCGGCTGCCACGTAGGTGATCTCACCGTCACCGAACAGCACGTCGTCACCGGTGCCGCCTTTCAGCGCGTCGTCGAGCGCGCCACCGATCAGCGTGTCCTTGCCGGCGCCGCCGTCGAGGACGTCGTTGCCGGACCATTGCGCGGCAAGGCCGTATTCGTCGCCGTGCAATTCGTCGTTGTCGTCACCGCCGTTCAGCACGTCGGAGCCGCCGTTGCCCATCAGCACGTCGTTGCCGGCGCCGCCGTTGAGCAGGTCGTTGCCGTGCTGGCTGCCGTCCAGGCCCGTCTGCCCCTTGGACAGCCCGGTGATGCCATCGACCAGCGCCGTGCTGAGCCGCGACAGGTAGTCGCCGTACAGCAGATCGTTGCCGGCATCGCCGTTGAGGATGTCGTTGCCCTGGTAGCCGGCCACCACGTCGTTGTCAGCGCCCGCGAAGACCAGGTCGTCGCCACCACCRGCGTTGACCACGTCATCTCCCGCGCCGGTGTCGATCACGTCGCGCCCGGCGTATGCCGCCGTGCTGAAGCTGTCCAGCAGCCGCGTCTGCGGGTTCGGGTCGTTCGGGTCGTAGGCGTAGCCGCCGTTGCCGGTGTTACGGCTGCTGCCCTGGATCACCAGGTCGAAGCTGCCGGGCTCGTAGCCCAACTGCGCAGCGACGGACGCATACAGCGGGTTGCTCTCGGGCAGCACGCTCGTGCCCAGCGTGTCCTGCGCGAACGCCCGCAGGTCGATGTTGGCCAGCGGGTCGATGTAGCCGTACGGCAGCGACAGCCGATTCCCTGCACCGGCCGGGTTGCCCGTCCAGCCCTTGCTCGTGATGTACACCGCGTACTCGCCGGTGCTGACCGGCCCCAGGTCGCGCCAGCTGACGTGTTGGCCACCCTGGCCGTTGCGGTTCTCACCCTCCATCACTGTATCGGCCTGGCCGAGTTCGGCGAAGGACTTGAAGCCCGTGCCCATGTCGCCATCGCTGAGCACGATGTCGCGGCCCGCGCCGGTGATGATGCGGTCGTCGCCCTGGCCGCCGAAGACCAGGTCGTCGACGCTGCTGCCGACGATGAAGTCGTTGCCCTGGCCACCGTCGAGCAGCGGGGCTTCCTGCGCGGTGAGCAACGGCGTGCCCGCCAGGGCCTGCGCCTCGGTCTGCTCGACCACCGCGAACAGCCGGTCATCGCCGGCGCGGCCGACGATCTGCGTGG
>NZ_JBFUFP010000842.1:0-2419 GCF_056403375.1 Rhizobacter sp. P2_H2 | reverse complement strand
GGTCGGGCTTGGCGCGCATCCATCGATGCTGTTGCCGTGGGGGCGCACGTTAACCAGCGCCTCGTTGCGAGTCAACGGGCCTGGGACATCCGTCCTCATCAACATGAAGGAGGAACGCCCCGTCCCTCGAGTCAAGTCATCAACCTCGGCCGCTCCTTGGCCACACGCACACCCCGCACCAGGAAGAACCCGATCACATCGAACCCCGCTTCCGCCGTCGTGAACGCCTGCTCCGGCCCGCTGCAGGGTCGGATCTCCCGCGATGCACGGCCATCTCGCAGCCGGTAGGCGGGCAGCAGGTGTGCAACGAATCCGACGTACTCCGCCATCGGCGCGCCCTGGCGCCGATCGAACAGCCGCAACTCGATTCGCGCGACCCCATGGCTGCGGTCCTCGAGGGTCGACGTGTCCTGCACCGACAGCAGGTAGCGCGCCGAGCTCGCACTCACCGGCCCTTCGATCGACTGCGACAGGTCGACCTGCACCAGCCGCGCCATGAACTCCTCGGTGTTCGCGGGCGGCAGCAAGGCACGCCCCGTGGATTCCCACCACAGACGGTGCGCCGTCACCGAGATCGCGCCACGCGATGTCATGCGCCGGTCCTGCTCGACGAAGACGAACGCCGACGTGGCAAGCACCTGCCGCGCATCCAGCGGATCGAACCAGTCGACGGGCGGCACCTCGTCGAGCGCGGGGCGGCGCACATGCTCGATGTCGAGCAGCACGCCCTCGTTCGCCGGCACACGGCTCGCCTCGCTCGAGATCGTCAGGTGGCGTTCGGTGTCGCAGCGGTGCGCCAGGTAGGCCAGGGCATCGCGCGCCATCGCGTCATCGGCCGCGTGCAGCCGGGCGTCTGCGATCTGGCGCTGGAAATCCTGCAGCGCGAGCCAGCCCAGCCCATGGGCGGCCAGCAACGCCACGAGCGCCAGCACGACGCCGATGCGCCGCACGCGTGTTCGAGGTGGCATGCGGCTGAGCGCGCCGAGTGCGAACGAGGCCGCCACGAGCAAGGCGATCGCGCCGAAGACGAGCAGCGCCGGGGAGGTGAACAAGGTTTCAGTCAGGGACGGCATGGGCCAATCCTTCAAAAAAGAGGGAGGTCGGAGAAGGGGTGGAAGCGATCCGCGGGATCGCAGACGTCGGACCAGAAAGCCCCCGGGTGTCAAAGGCCGGCCGCGTCGAATGCGCACAGTGTCTCCAACCCATGCATTCACCTAAGGTGACGCATGCGGTGGATGCATGACTTTCGGGCTCTGCCGATACAGTCGGAGGCTCAAACGCCCCTCCGACGCCCCTTCAACCCGCTTCAGACCCCGCCATGAACCTCGAAAAAGATCTGAAAACGATTGCCCGCCAAGAGGATTGTTTTCAAACGAAACACTTCAATGAAGCCAYCGCATGGGCCTTGGGCTCGCGGCTGAGGGACATGGCCGAAGCGCGCGGGGTCGCGATCACGATCGAGGTGCGCCTGGCGCGCGAAACGGTGTTCTTCTGCGCGATGCCGGGCACCTCGCCGTCGAATGCCGACTGGGCGCGCCGCAAGCGCAACACCGTCGAGCTGCTGCACCGCAGCTCCTACCGCGTGGGGCTGGACAACGCGCTGGACGGCGGCACGCTCGAGTCGAAGATGGGGCTGCCGCTGCGCGACTACGCGGACCACGGCGGCAGCTTCCCGATCCGGGTCGAGGGCAGCGGCTGCATCGGTGTGGTGACGGTCTCGGGCCTGCCGCAGCGCGAGGATCACGCGCTGGCGGTCGAGGCGCTGGCCGAGCTGTGCGGGGTCTCGCTCGACGGGCTGCGGCTGGACTGACGCCCTCCCGGGCGCCGTGCGCTCAGCGCTGCGCTTCGAAGTGGAACAGCTGCACCAGCCGGCCTGATTCCGCGCGGTCGCCGAACAGCTCGGTGATCGCGTGGAAGAAGTCGCTGCGGAACACGATCAGCCGGTTGAAACGCATCGGCACCTCGAACAGGAACTCCCAGGTCGCATCGCGCTGCTGCTGCCATTCGGCGAACGGCAGCCGCCGGTTGATCGGCAGGTGGCGCTTCTGGAAATCGAGGAACGACGCATGGCCCATGCCGGCCAGCGCGGCATCGTCGGGCCGGCGGTCATGCCCGGTCGCGCGGTGCCGGTAGAAGCGCGTGCCGCCGCGGCAGTCTTCCGGCCGGCTCAGGTACAGCACGCCGCCGAAGATGTGCGGCAGCGTCGGGTTGTCGACGTGCACGTCGGCACGCGCGTCGTCACTCGCCAGGCTGACGCGCAGCGCGCCGTTGTCCGGCGAATCCCACTTGACCGCGCGGCCCAGCATGTCGGCGATGCGCTGCATCGTCGCGCCGACCGGCTGCGGCGGCGTCTGCACGCCGGGGAAGTTGCCGTTCGCCGAGCGCTGCGCCTGCGTCGCGCACAGCCGCAGCGCCTCGG
>NZ_JBFUFP010000841.1:0-2421 GCF_056403375.1 Rhizobacter sp. P2_H2 | reverse complement strand
GGGGTGGGTTTTATGCATTCCAGGAGGCCGCCGTTTCAGCGATGAAATCGGGTGATCTAGGTGGATATGAAACGGCATTGAGAACCCTTGGTATGTTTGTCGCCGATCCGGCAAGTGGCAGCAAGGATCTCGATAAGCTATTGGGTGATCTGGATGATAGGGAGGTTAAAGAAAGCGAGAGTGAGCCTGATTTTGGGCGTGGGGAAATATTTTTTCGAGAGGATTTCTCGAATGAAATTAATTTGACCGAGGCTGAGTCGAACAGTGATTATTGTGTGGCTGACTCTGGTGACGGGGATTCGCAGATTGATCGGATAGATGGAGGGGATATCAAGTCTGAGGCCACCACTGTAACTGAGAGGGGAGGCGAGGTTGAATTGATGAAGGGGCCTCAGAGGATCTTGCATCGATCTGAGAAGGAGGCGAAGAATACCAAGGCGTCAGAGAAATGGATCTCTCAGGCGAGAGATAAAATTAATAGTGGAAAAAAATACGAAAGCCATAAAATTCCCGAAATAAATCTTCTGCAACATAAAGAGGTTAGTAAGAAAATTTGTGCTGAGACCCTCGAAGTCAACGCCTACAGAATGCAGGAGAAGTTGAGCGAGAAATCGAAGGCGAAGACGGCTGAATTGACGCGCAAGTCGATCAAAACTGTGATGCATGAAGACGCGGATAGTGTTGCTACAGGCGTGCCTTCCTCCGTGGGGAGGGACAAGTATTGCAAGCCCCTTGATCCGAACGATCCTCAATTGCGGACGTCCGGTAGACGGCGGGAGGACTATGGTCAAGATGCGATTACTTGGGGGGATCTTGTGAAGCAGGAGATTATCCAAAGAAGTGTCAACCTCCAGTTGCTGAAAAATATGTGCAGCCTACTCGCGGCAGACTGCGTTGGTGTGTGCAATCATTCGAGGGATCGAGGCAAACGGGGGGAATTAAATAAAATGCGTGACTATTTCAATCGGCAAGCGACGGTATTTTCGTCGGGAACGATTTTCAAAGATGACCAAGAGCTGGCAGCGGCGGCGACGGATTTCGCTCAGAAATGTGCCCTTTACGTGCAAACAATTGTTGACTACTCGAATTTAAAACGAGCGAACTGATTGCGCCTGTCGCCGTGAGCACCGCCGGGCTTTCCCCAACGGGGAAAGCCCATCCCCACCCCTCCTGAAGCTCGGTAAAAAATCTCCCCGCCCCATCACCCCGAGGAGAGAGACATGGAACGCCGCATCTTCATCACCCGCACCGGCCTGGCCGGCGTGCTCGCCGCCGGCAGCGCTCCGGCCATCGTCCACGCCCAGACGGCCCTGCGCTGGCGCCTSGCCTCCAGCTTCCCGAAATCGCTCGACACCATCTWCGGCGSCGSCGARGTCTTCGCGAAGAAGGTCGGCGAGMTSWCSGGCGGCAAGTTCCAGATCTCGGTGCACGCGGCCGGCGAGATCATGCCGGCCTTCGGCGTGGTCGAYGSSGTGCAGAACGSCACCGTSGAGATGGCGCACACCGYGCCGTACTACTTCTTCGGCAAGGACGAGACCTTCGCGMTCGGCKSCKCGATCCCGTTCGGSCTGAACTCSCGCCAGATGACGGCSTGGATGSTSGARGGCAACGGCCTGAAGCTGATGCGCGAKTTCTACCRCMASTACAACATCRTCAACTTCCCCGGCGGCAACACCGGYGCSCAGATGGGSGGCTGGTTCCGCAAGGAGATCAAGTCGCTGGCCGACATGAAGGGCCTGAAGATGCGCATCGGCGGCTTCGGCGGCCGCGTGCTGGAGCGCATCGGCGCGGTGCCGCAGAACATCCCCGGCGGCGACATCTACCCCGCCTTGGAGAAGGGCACCATCGACGCCGCCGAATGGGTCGGCCCGTACGACGACCAGAAGCTCGGCTTCAACAAGGTGGCGCCCAACTACTGCTACCCCGGCTGGTGGGAAGGCGGCCCGCAGCTCGACTTCTTCGTCAACACCAAGGCGTATGACGCGCTGACGCCCGAGTACAAGGCGGTGATCGAGGCCGCCTCTGCGGTGGCCCACATCGACATGCAGGCCAAGTACGACTACCGCAACCCGGCCGCTCTGAAGCAGCTGGTGGGCAGCGGCACGCGGCTGTTTCGCTTCCCGAAGGAGGTGATGGAGGCCGCCTTCAAGGCCTCGCAGGAGATGTACGCCGAGCTCTCGGCGAAGAACCAGAACTGGAAGAAGGTCTACGAGGACTACGCGAAGGTGCGGGCCGACCAGAACCTGTGGTTCCGCTTCGCCGAGGCGGCGTTCGACGACTTCATGCAGACGCAGAAGCTGTAAGGCTCAGCGCTCGCGCAACTCCGGCGCGAGCGCATACCGCGCGAACACCGCCAGCACCTGCGGATCGGCCGCGTTGAACAGCGTCACGATCCCGGCCCCGCCGCGCACCACCATGCGC
>NZ_JBFUFP010000840.1:0-2422 GCF_056403375.1 Rhizobacter sp. P2_H2 | reverse complement strand
GTCAGCTGCTGCGTGTTCGACATCGCGAGCGGCCAGGACCTGGTGCATGCCGGTGCGCGGCCCTCCCCCGACATCCTGGCCCACCACGGCGCGGCACTGATCGGCGCGATGACCGCGACCGCCCGCACGATGGGCCTCGGCCACGCGGTGCCCGAGGCGGCCATCACGCTCGGCTCGCACCACCTGCTGCTGCGCCCCGTGCCCAACCATCCCGGCGTGGCGCTGCATGCGGTGCTCGACAAGGCGCAGGCGAACCTGACGCTGGTCAGGCTGCAGGTCGGCCGGATGGACAACCTGCTGGACTGACCCGGTTCAGTGCACGACGCGCGAGAAGCTGAACTCCGAGCCGTTCACGTCCACCGGGATCACGTCCTTCGGCCCGAACCTGCCCTCGAGGATCAGCTTCGAGACCGGGTTCTCGATCTTCTGCTGGATCGCCCGCTTCAGCGGCCGCGCACCGAACACCGGATCGAAGCCGACCTGGGCCAGCGCCGCCAGTGCGGCCGGTGACACGTCGAGCTTCATCTCGAGCTTGTCCAGCCGCTGCTCCAGCACCTTCAGCTGGATCCTCGCGATCGCCTCGATGTTCTTCGCGTCCAGCGAATGGAACACCACCGTCTCGTCGATGCGGTTCAGGAACTCCGGGCGGAAATGCTGCTTCACCTCGGCCCACACCGCGTCGCGGATGGCCTCGGGGTCCTGCCCCGCCATCTGCATGATCTGGTGCGAGCCCAGGTTCGAGGTCATCACGATCACCGTGTTCTTGAAGTCCACCGTGCGGCCCTGCCCGTCGGTCAGCCGGCCGTCGTCGAGCACCTGCAGCAGCACGTTGAAGACATCGGGGTGCGCCTTCTCCACTTCATCGAGCAGCAGCACGCTGTATGGCTTGCGGCGCACCGCCTCGGTCAGGTAGCCGCCCTCGTCGTAGCCCACATATCCGGGCGGCGCGCCGATCAGCCGGCTCACCGAATGCTTCTCCATGAACTCGCTCATGTCGACGCGGATCAGGTGGTCCTCGCTGTCGAACAGGAAGCCGGCGAGCGCCTTGCACAGCTCGGTCTTGCCGACACCGGTCGGCCCGAGGAACAGGAACGACCCCGTCGGCCGGTTCGGGTCGGACAGGCCGGCCCGCGAGCGGCGGATCGCATYGGCCACSGCGSTGATGGCTTCGTCCTGGCCGACCACGCGCTCATGCAGCTTGCCTTCCATSTGCAGCARCTTCTCGCGCTCGCCCTGCATCAGCTTCGACACCGGGATGCCGGTCGCGCGCGCGACCACCTCGGCGATCTCCTCGGCACCGACCATCGTGCGCAGCAGCTGCGGGCGGCTCGCGTCGGCGCCCTTCTTCACCTCGGTGGCCTGCGCGTCCTTCAGCGCCTTCTCCAGCTCGGGGAGCTTGCCGTACTGCAGCTCGGCGACCTTGTTGAAATCGCCCTTGCGCTTGAACTCCTCGATCTGGAAGCGGGTGCGGTCRATCTCTTCCTTCACATGGGCCGAGCCCTGCGCCGTCGCCTTCTCGGCCTTCCAGATCTCCTCGAGGTCGGCGGCCTCGCGCTGCAGGCRCACGATCTCTTCCTGGATCAGGCCCAGGCGCTTCTGCGAGGCTTCATCCTTCTCGCGCTTGACCGCCTCGCGCTCGATCTGCAGCTGGATCAGCCGGCGGTCGAGCTTGTCCATCGCCTCCGGCTTGGAGTCGATCTCGATCTTGATCTTGGCCGCGGCCTCGTCGATCAGGTCGATCGCCTTGTCGGGCAGGAAGCGGTCGGTGATGTAGCGGTGGCTCAGCTCGGCCGCGGCGACGATCGCCGGGTCGGTGATCTCGACGCCATGGTGCACCTCGTACTTCTCCTGCAGCCCGCGCAGGATCGCGATGGTCGCCTCGACCGTCGGCTCGCCGACCAGGATCTTCTGGAAGCGGCGCTCCAGCGCGGCATCCTTCTCGAGGTACTTGCGGTATTCGTCRAGTGTGGTCGCGCCGATGCAGTGCAACTCGCCGCGCGCGAGCGCGGGCTTCAGCATGTTGCCGGCGTCGATCGCGCCCTCGGCCTTGCCGGCGCCCACCATCGTGTGGATCTCGTCGATGAAGACGATGGTCTGGCCTTCGTCCTGCGCCACTTCCTTCAGCACCGACTTCAGCCGCTCCTCGAACTCGCCGCGGAACTTCGCGCCGGCCAGCAGCAAGGCCATGTCGAGCACCAGCACCCGCTTGCTCTTCAGCGAATCGGGCACCTCGCCGGCGACGATGCGCTGCGCCAGGCCCTCGACGATCGCCGTCTTGCCGACGCCCGGCTCGCCGATCAGCACCGGATTGTTCTTCGTGCGCCGCTGCAGCACCTGGATCGCGCGGCGGATCTCGTCGTCGCGGCCGATCACCGGGTCGAGCTTGCCGCGGCGGGCGCGCTCGGTCAGGTCGATGGTGTAT
>NZ_JBFUFP010000839.1:0-2425 GCF_056403375.1 Rhizobacter sp. P2_H2 | reverse complement strand
ATCTCGTTCACCGTCACCGAGGCCGGCTACTACCTCGACGACCAGAACCGGCTCGACGACAGCTTCGCCGACCTGGCCAGCGACCTGGCGGGCAAGACCCGCAGCACGATCTACGGCGCGATGGCCGCGATCCTCGACGCGCGCCGCACGCGCAACGCCGGCCCGGTGACGCTGCTGAACTGCGACAACCTGCGCGGCAACGGCGAGCGCTTCCGCGCCGGCTTCCTCGATTTCCTCGCGCGCCGCCAGCAGGCCGCGCTGCACGCCTGGGTCGAGCAGAACACCAGCTCGCCGAACGACATGGTCGACCGCATCACGCCGCGCCCGCTGCCCGACATCGCGGGGCGCGTGAAGGCCGCGACCGGCGTCGACGACGGCGCGCCGGTGATGGGCGAGCGCTTCATCCAGTGGGTCATCGAGGACCACTTCATCAACGGCCGCCCGGCCTGGGAGAAGGCCGGCGCCGAGATGGTGGCCTCGGTGCTGCCGTACGAGGAGGCGAAGATCCGCATCCTGAACGCGAGCCACAGCTGCTTCGCCTGGGCCGGCACCCTGCTCGGCTACCAGTACATCCACGAGGACGTGGCGCACCCGGCGATCCGCCAGATGGCGTTCGACTACGTGACGAACGACGTGATCCCGTCGCTGGAGGCGTCGCAGAAACCGTATCCGCTCGACCTCGCCGCGTACCGCGACGTCGTGATCGACCGCTTCAGCAACCCGTACCTGCAGGACACCAACCAGCGCGTCGCGATGGACGGCTACGCGAAGATCGCCGGTTTCCTGTGGCCGACCTTCCGCGAGTGCCTGGCCCGTGGTGCGTCGATCGCGTCGGTCGCGAAGCTGCCGGCGCTGTTCTTCGAGTTCCTCGGCCGCTGGCACCGCGGCGAGCTGAGCTACACGTACCACGACCAGGGCATGGACGTGGCGGCGGCGCATGCGATCTTCGAGAGCGCCGATCCGCTGGCCGCGTTCAGCCGCGATCCGGTGCTGTGGGGGCCGCTCGCCGGCGATGCGCGGCTGGTGGCCGCGCTGCAGCGGGCGCATGCTGAGGTCAAACAGTTCCTGAAGGAGAACGGCCATGGCTGACTACCCCGCGACGCAACGCCTCGCGGATTGCCACGCGCTGCTGACCGGTGCCGGCGGCGGCATCGGCCTGGCGGTGACGCGGGCCTTCCTGCGCGAAGGCGCGCGCTGCACCGCGGTCGACCTGCCCGCCACGCCGGCGCCCGAGCTGCAGGCGCTGGTCGACCAGCACCCGGGCCGCGTCCAGTACCTGAGCGGCAACGTCGCGCGCAGCGACGACATCGCCCGCTTCGTGGCCGGCGCCGAAGAACGCCTCGGGCCGCTGACAACGCTGTTCAACAACGCCGCGGTGTTCGACCTGGCGCCGCTGCTCGATTCGGACGAGGCGATGTACCAGCGCCTCTTCGACGTCAACGTGAAGGGCATGTTCTTCACGATGCAGGCGGTGCTGCGCCGCATGGTCGCGGGCGGCGTGCGCGGCAGCATCATCAACCTCGCGTCGCAGGCCGGGCGCCGCGGCGAGGCGCTGGTGTCGCACTACTGCGCCAGCAAGGCGGCGGTGATCAGCTACACGCAGTCGGCGGMGCTCGCGATGGCGCCGCACGGCATCCGCGTCAACGGCATCGCGCCGGGCGTGGTCGACACGCCGATGTGGGGGCAGGTCGACGCCCTCTTCGCGCGCCACGAGCACCTGCAGCCGGGCGAGAAGAAGATCGCGGTCGGCAAGGCGGTGCCGCTGGGCCGCATGGGCGTGCCGGACGACATCGCCGGCGCCGCGGTCTTCCTGGCCAGTGGAGAATCGGCGTACATCACCGCGCAGACGCTGAACGTCGACGGTGGCAACGTGATGAGTTGATGACTTTCTTGAAGCCGCGATGAACACCCACCGGACCCGCAGCCCCGAACTCGAGCACGACTTCGTGCGCGACACCAAGCTCGGCTACGAGCCGGAGGGCACCTACGGCTACGTGCGCTGCCTGGAGCATGGCGTGCCGAACCCGCTGGTGCGCTGGCACTACCACGAGGAATACGAGCTGCACCTGATCATCGAGACGCGCGGCAAGGTGTTCGTCGGTGACTACATCGGGCATTTCGAGCCGGGGCACCTGGTGCTGACCGGGCCGCGGCTGCCGCACAACTGGATCTCCACCGACATCCCGGCCGAGGGCGTGCCGCTGCGTGACGTGGTGCTGCAGTTCTCCGACGAGCCGCTGCGCCGCGCGACCGACCTGATCCCCGACCTGCGCGACGTGCTGCCGCTGCTGGAGCGGGCGCGCCACGGCATCGAGTTCTTCGGCATGAGCGACCGGGCGCGCGAGCGGCTGGTGCGCATCCGCAGCCTGCACGGGCTGAAGCGTTTCACCGAGTTCCTGGAGTTCCTCGGCGAGCTGTCGGACTG
>NZ_JBFUFP010000838.1:0-2426 GCF_056403375.1 Rhizobacter sp. P2_H2 | reverse complement strand
TTCTCGAACACCGACAGCCGCACGAACAGGTTCGACACCTGGAAGCTGCGCGCGAGGCCCATGCGGTTGATCTCGTACGGCTTGCGGCCGGCGATCGAGGCCCCGTTCAGCCGGATGTCGCCGGTGCTGACGCCGAAGCGCCCGCTGATCAGGTTGAACAGCGTCGACTTGCCGGCGCCGTTCGGCCCGATGATCGCGATCCGCTCGCCGGGTTTCACGCTCAGCGACGCGCCGCGGATGATCTCGGTCTTGCCGAAGCTCTTGCGCACATCGGTCAGCTCGAGTGCAAAGGGATGCGCRCTCACAGGGCTTCCCTCCGCTTGATCTCTTTCTCGATCTCCTGCTGGGTCTGGTCCCATTGCCGCTTGAACTCGCGCCGCGCCAGCTCGAACATCGCGATGCCGACCGCCATCACGAACACCGCACCGAACCAGCTGTCCAGGCCCTGCACGTTCAGCGTGCCGCCCATGAAGCGCAGCGTCGGGCCGAGCGCCGAGTTGAGCTGCACGTGGTAGATCATCTCGACGATCGCCGCCGCACCCGCCAGCGCCACCGCGGCCGTGCCGCCGAGCGCCAGGTACGACGACGCGAGCCGGCGCAGCTTGCCGAAGGCCGCGACGCGCAGGTTCATCATGATCAGGCTCGAGATGCCGCCGGGCGCGAACATCACCATGAACATGAAGACGAGCCCGAGGTAGATCTGCCAGGCCTTCGTGATCTCGGAGAACAGCACGAAGGCCAGCACCAGCAGCACCGCGCCGATGACCGGCCCGAAGAAGAAGAACGCGCCGCCGAGAAAGGTGAACAGCAGGTAGCTGCCCGAGCGGAAACCACCCACGGAATCCGCCGTGACGATCTCGAAGTTCAGCGCCGTCAGCCCGCCGCCGATGCCGGCGAAGAAGCCGGCGATGACGAACGCCAGGTAGCGCACCACCTGCGTGTTGTAGCCGACGAACTCGACGCGCTCCGGGTTGTCGCGCACCGCGTTCAGCATGCGGCCGAGCGGCGTGCGCGTCAGCGCATACAGCGCGGCGGTGCAGACGAAGCAGTAGACCGCGATCAGGTAGTAGACCTGCACCTGCGGCCCGAAGGTGATGCCCAGCACCGCCTTGCCGGCCACCCGGTTCGAGCTGACGCCGCCCTCGCCGCCGAAGAACTCGGGGAACATCAGCGCCATCGCCGCGACCAGCTCGCCGACGCCCAGCGTGATCATCGCGAAGGTGTTGGCCGATTTCTTCGTCGTCACCCAGCCGAGCAGCGCCGCGACGCCCGCGCCGGCCAGCCCGCCGACCAGCGGCACCAGGCTCATCGGCAGCGGCAGCCCGCCGGCACCGATCAGGTTCATCGCATGGATCGCGAAGAACGCGCCCAGCCCGACATACACCGCATGCCCGAAGCTCAGCATGCCACCCTGGCCGAGCAGCAGGTTGTAGCTGAGGCAGATGATGACCATGTAGCCCATCTGCGACAGCATCGTCATCGCGAGGCCGCTGGTGAACAGCATCGGCGCGACGATCAGCAGCAGCGCGAACACGCCCCACACCACCCAGCGGCCGACGTTCCACGGGCGGAAATGAATGCGCCCGCCCGCCTCGCGATCCGCCACCCGCTCGACCGACTTCAGCACGGCACTCATCCTTCGCGCGTCCCCATCAGGCCCTTCGGGCGGAAGATCAGCATCAGCACCAGCAGCAGGTACGGCAGGATCGGTGCCACCTGCGAGATCTTCAGCTTCAGCAGCGGGTAGCCGAAGGTCTCGGGCGTGATCGCGAGGCCTGCCCACTGCAGCGCGCCGAGCGCCGACTGGTCGAGCGCGACCGCGAAGGTCTGGATCAGCCCGATCAGCAGCGACGCGACGAACGCGCCGGCCAGCGAGCCCATGCCGCCGACCACGACGACGACGAAGATGATCGGCCCGACCGCGCCGGCCATCGTCGGCTCGGTGACGTAGGCGTTGCCGCCGATCACGCCGGCCAGCCCGGCCAGCGCCGCGCCGCCGCCGAACACCCCCATGAACACCAGCGGCACGTTGTGGCCGAGCGCCTCGACCATGTCGGGGTGCGTCAGCGCGCCCTGGATCACCAGCCCGATGCGGGTGCGCGACAGCAGCAGCCACACCGACACCAGCATCAGCAGCGCGACCCCCATCATGAACGCGCGATACATCGGGAACTGCGTGCCGTACAGCGTGAACAGCGGGCCGTCGAGGACCGCCGGCACGCGGTAGTCGACCGCCGAGYGGCCCCAGGTCAGCTGCACCAGCTCGAGGATCACGAACGACAGCCCGAACGTGATCAGCAGCTCGGCGACGTGGCCGAAGCGATGCACCCGACGCAGGCAGAAGCGCTCGAACAGCGCGCCGACCACGCCGGTGAGCAGCGGCGCGACCACCAGCGACGGCCAGAAGCCGAGGAACAGCGTCGTCG